>CALESS010000590.1 GCA_937907495.1 uncultured Anaerolineaceae bacterium | reverse complement strand
CCTACGCAAACCCCCCAACCCACCCAGACCATCATCTACCCGGTCGAGACCACGCCGCCCTATTAGGGCGCACTTCCATCGGTCTATCACCGCAAACCACGCTGCAGCGGGGTAATCTCCGTTGCCAGCGAGGGTATTCCCATCTGCCCCTCTCTTCAGGCTGCCTTCCACACCCCGGCGATGGTCGTCCCGCATTGCGGGCATTTGCCCTTCCCCGTGATGCGATTCTCCAACACCCGGAAGCCCTGCCGGCGGATCAGGCGGGCGGTGCAGTGCGGGCAGTGGGTATCTTCCAACGAGCCAACCCTTCCGGGCAGGTTGCCCGCATACACATAGTGCAGCCCGGCTTCCACGCCCAGATCTGCCGCCCGCTGCAGGTGTTCCAGCTCGGTGGGGGCAGCAGCGTGGCGCTTATAATCCGGGTGGAAGGCCGTCACATGCCAGGGGATATCGGGCGAGAGGGCAGCCAGGTAACTCGCCATATCCCACAGCTCCTGGTTGGAGTCGTTGAAGCCGGGGATAACCAGCGTCACCACCTCCACCCACAGACCGAGTTCATGCGCCAGGCGGATCGAATCCAGCACCGGCTGCAATACTCCGCCCAGGCTGCGGTACTGGCGGTCTTGCATGGTTTTCAGGTCAATTTTAAGGGCTGTGAGGTGCGGGGCCAGCAAACGAAGCACTTCCGGGGTGGCATATCCATTGGAGACCATGGCGGTTTGCAATCCCAGGCTGCCGGCATGGCGGAAGATTTCCAGCGCCCATTCACTGGTGATGAGCGGTTCATTATAGGAGGAAACCACCAGGCGGGCGCCGGAGCGTTGCGCCAATTTCGCCAGCTCCTCTGCTCCCACCGGCTGGATGTACTGGCTGCCATCTCCCAATTCGGCATCCCGTACCACCTGGGAGATATTCCAGTTCTGGCAGAAATCGCAGTGCAGGTTGCAGCCCAACATGCCAAAAGTAAACGCCTGGCTGCCGGGCAGCAGGTGAAAGAATGGTTTTTTCTCCACCGGGTCGGCATGGGCAGAGGAAACGTACCCCCACGGAACGTACAGGGTGCCCGCCCGGTTTTCCCGCACCCGGCAGATACCCACCCGCCCGGAATGAATGAGGCAACGATGGGCGCAAGCCGTACAGCGCAGATCGCCCTCCTCCAGCGCTTCATAAAGCGTGCCGGGGGCTGTAAATTCGTGGGGACGAAGGTCTTTGCTGAACATTATTTTTGGTTTCCTATGCCTTTTTTACTTTAACCCCTGCACAAATCCGCGCTTCAACGGCGGGGCGTTACCGTTGGTGTGGGGGTCTGGGTCGGCAGAGCAGGCAGCCCTTCCAACTCAAACAGGCTGAGGCTGGAAAAGCTGACTGTCACGGAATTATCGCCGCCGGGGCGGGCAAACACACCGAAGCGGCCGCGGCTGAAGAGCGGATCGCGGGCGGCAAACTGGAAAGTGTCATCAATGTAGAAGCGCATTTCCTGGTTACGCATGGCAATCCCGATGCGGTGAGCCGTGGCAGCGCCGGGGAGCATACTCGAGCTGGCCTGCCAATCTGCGATGACCTCGGCCCGGCCATTACGTACCCGCTCCAGGCGCATACGTCCATCACAGGCGATGACGAAGCGGTAATAATCCTGCACGCTCATCGCCCGGAAAATCACCCCGTAGGCGTCCTGGTCACGGCACAGGCTGGGGTCCGCCTCGATCATCAGGTAAAAATCCGCCACGTCAGGTTCTGCCCGCAGGCTGGTCAGGCTATTGCGCCCGGTCTGAATGGAAATAGTCAACTCATTCTGGCCCAGGCTGATGCGCCCCAATGCGTTCTGGGGCAGTTCCCAGGCTGTTGCCGAGTTAAAATCATCCTGGAGCAGCAAAGCCCCGGCAATCGGGCTGAAATCGGGGGTGGATACCGGCTCCATCGTCGGTGGAGGGGTATAGGTGGGCGTCGGCGGGAACCAGACGATGGTCGGGCTGGGGAGCGGGGTGGGCGGCAGTGGACTGGCTGTGGGCAGCAATTCTGGAGCAGCCGTGGAGAGAGAGCAAGCCGCCAGGCCGGCAGCCCCCAGCAGGATGAGGCAGAGAAGGATTAAAGGTCGCATCGCAGTTGGAATTCCCAATTCACAAAGAAATAAGTTCACCTTCATTATAGCCATGGAATCTAAAAACGGCATGAGCGGAGCCTCGGGGGCTGTCCCCGCCCAGATTCTTAGATTCGGTGCGCTAAACCATCAAAAAGCCTGTGATATAATTTTTCGTAAGATTCCAACCTTATCTGGAAAAAATCTCACAGAGAAATCATTAAAGTATCGAGAGGAGGGGCGCATGGGTGCATCATCTGAGCCGAATGAGGGATTATTGAAGGTCAGGCGGGTATTTGCTCTAATCGGCATTCTTCTCATCGTTATCGGTCAATATTTGATTTATGCAACGCCCGTGCGGGATGAATCCTTGCCGGTTCCGATGATCATCCTCTCGCTGAGCGGGTTGGCCGTATTTATCCTGAGCTTTTTTATTCCGGTTCCCGCCGCATTGCAGACGAAGATTGACCGCATCGCCATCAACCCCAGAGTTTTCTGGATCCTGACGGCGATAATTTTTTCTGCCCTGACCGTTTTTTCGTTGGTCCTCTTTAGTAAGACCAACGAGAGCGTATACCTGCCGGTAATCACCACCTGGTTTGCCACGGGCATCTTTTATTTATTCGCTTTCCGGGGGGAGCGCATCAACCTTCGCTCCATCCGTCAATGGCTGATGGCCAACCGGGTGGAAATACTCATCCTGGCGGGCATTACCGTGCTGGCTGCCAGCCTGAGGTTTAGCAACCTGGGCGAATATCCCCGCGTGATTGATGGCGATGAGGGCCTGATGGGAATGTACGCCCAGGCCTCCATCAACGGCCAATATGCCAACCCCTTTGCCCTGTGGGAAAACTTCGGCGCATTGTATCTGCAGGCCATCAACTTTGTTTTCCGCATCCTGGGTGTATCCCCCTTCTCTCTGCGCTTTTTACCCGCCGTCAGTGGTACCCTGGCTATCCCGGCGCTTTACCTGCTGGCCCGCCAGGTGGCGGGAAAGCGGGTGGCGACCTTGAGCACCTTCATGCTGGCGGTCTCCCACACGCACATCCATTTCAGCCGCATCGCCTCGGTGGGCTATATCCACAGCACCTGGCTGGTGCCGCTGGAGCTGTATTTGCTGCTGAGCGGATTGGATCGAAAGCAATCCTGGCGCGCTGCCGCCGGGGGGATGTTGCTGGCGATTCATTTCAGCGTCTACCTGACCTCGCAAATCATCGTCGGTCTGATTGTCGCCTACCTAATCATCGCCTTTTTCCTGCTGCGGAAGTGGCTGGTTGGCTCCCTGCGCCAGGTGGCGGCTTTTATCGGCGGGCTGGCGCTGATGATTATGCCGGAGGTGTTTTACATCTTCCGCAATCCCAACGAGTTCTTCAACCGCCTCTCCCAGGATGGCACCTTCCAATCTGGCTGGCTGGCACAGACCATGGAACTCACCGGGCAGAATGCGGTGCAGGTGCTGGGGGGACGCGTTGCCCATGCCTTTCTTTCCCTGTTTTATTATCCCGCTCGTGACTTTTATGGCTCCAACATTCCCATGCTGACCTTTTTCACGGCGGTATTTTTCCTGGTGGGGATTGTCATCGCCTTGCGGCGCGTCCGCTCCCCCGGAATGCTGATGCTGAATGGTTATTTCTGGGCGCCGGTTTTGGCCATTGGCATTTTCTCGGTTCCACCCTCCGCGGATTCCTACCGCATGTTGATTGTGCTGCCCCCGGCGCTGCTGCTGGCCGGGCTGGCGATTGATGAAACGCTCGAACTGATTGGCTTTGGCTGGAACCGCAACCGTACCGTCTATGCTTTTTTGAGCGGGGCGCTATTAATCAGCCTGGCGGTGTTCAACCTGTGGGCTTATTACGGCGATTTCGTCGGGCAGTGCCGCTATGGTGGCAACCTCTCTGACCGCTTTGCCTCTTACCTGGGGAAGTACGCCCGGACGGTGGATGATGGCTCCCAGATCTTTTTATTGAGCGATACAGTGTATTTCGCCGGTTCGCACGCTTCCACCGATTTTATGAGCGGCCGAAAAAAGATTACCAATGTGCCGGATGCGGTGGATACCTGGCCCGGTGTTTCCGGGAACGTGGTAATCGCCAATCCCTCCCGCATTCCGGAACTTGAAGCCTGGATCCATACCCACCCGGGGGGAAAAACGACCTACGTGCGGGATTGTGACAAAATCATCCTGCTGGGGTATGAAGTGCCATGAGGATGTGTGGAACCTGGTGAATATGAGGTTATGGCCCGGGCAGAAGACCGCCACTGGTGGTACCTCGGCATGGCGGTCATCACCAGCGCCTTGCTGCGGCGCTGGCTGCCGGGCGGGAGCAGCCGCACAATCCTCGATGCGGGCTGCGGAACAGGCGGAGCCATGACCAGCTTTCTTCCAGGCTTTGGGCGGGTGGTGGGCCTGGATCTTTCCCCCCTTGCCCTTGACTTTTGCCAGCAGCGGGGAGCGCAACCACTCACCCGCGGCTCGGTCACTCACCTGCCATTCCAAAGCGCCAGCTTTGACCTGCTCACAAGTTTTGATGTGCTCTATACTCGCACGGTCCCGGATGTGCAAGCTGCCCTGGTGGAATTCGCCCGGGTGCTGACCCCCGGCGGGCACCTTTTGCTGCGGCTCCCCGCCTACAACTGGCTGCGCGGCCGCCATGATCACGCCGTCTGGACCGCCCATCGCTTCACCCGGCGGGAGGTTGCACAATTGTTGACCGCCAGCGGCCTGGCGGTGCGGCACACCTCTTATGCCAACACCTTTCTCTTTCCATTTGCGCTCCTCAAGCGCCTGGGGGAGCGGATCTTCCCTCCCCCGCCAACCGCCTCGGACCTCTCCCTGCCACCCCGCCTGCTCAATCAAATCTTTGCCATCCTGCTGAAAGCCGAAGCCCCCCTGGTTGCGCGTGGCGGCCTGCCCTTTGGTTTGAGTGTTTTCGCATTGGCGCAAAAAACATGAATCCACCTGCTGAAACTCCCGCCCCGCCGCGCCTTTCCAGCATTAGTGCTGTTTTTCCGGCTTTCAACGATGGCGGAACCATCCCCAGCATGATCCTCACCGCTTTGCTGGCGCTGCGCCAGGTGACGGATGATTACGAAATCATCGTCACCAATGATGGCAGCTCGGACCATACCCGTGAAGTGCTGGATGAGCTGTGCCTGCGTTACCCCGAATTGCGCGTGATCCACCATCCAAAAAACCTGGGCTATGGCGCGGCCCTGCGCAGCGGGTTTTCCGCCGCCACCAAGGAATGGGTTTTTTATACCGATGGCGATGCACAGTACAGCCCATTGGAGCTAATCCAACTGGTGGCGGCGGTGAACAGCGACGTGGATGTCGTCAACGGCTATAAAATCACCCGCAGCGACCCGCTGGATCGCAAAATAATCGGGCGCATCTATCACTATCTGGTCAAGTGGGCTTTCGGCTTTCACCTGCGGGATGTGGATTGCGATTTCCGCCTGATCCGGCGCAAAATTTTCACCGAAATCACCCTGGAAAGCACCAGCGGCACCATCCCGCTGGAGATGGTCAAAAAATTCCAGGATGCCGGCTATATTTTTGCCGAAGTGCCGGTGCATCACTACCACCGCCAGTATGGCAAATCCCAGTTTTTTAACGTTCGCCGTCTGCTGGTCACAGCCCGCCAGTTGGCGAAGCTGTGGTGGAAACTGGTCATCCACAAAGAATCCGGGCAAGCCCAGCCATGAACCCCGAACTCGCGGCCATCTTTCAGGGCAAAAAAACGCTGATCACCGGCGGGGGCGGATTCATCGGCAGCAACCTGGCACACCAATTGAATGCCATTGGAGCGCGGGTGACGGTGGTGGATAATTTTGCACCCATCTTTAGCGGCAATCCCTTCAACCTGCACGGCATTACGGATCAAATTCAAATCATCAAGGCCGACATCCGCGATGAGGCAGAAATGAGCCGCATCCTGCCGGGGCAGGAATACCTGTTCAACCTGGCGGGGCAGGTCAGCCACCTTGATTCCATGCAGGACCCAAAAACCGACTTGCTCGTTAATGCCCTGGGGCAAATCACCCTGCTGGAGCTTTGCCGCAAAATCAACCCCGGTATCCGCATCGTTTTCGGCGGGACGCGCCAGGTGTACGGCCAACCGCATTACCTGCCCGTGGATGAAAAACATCCGCTGGAACCGATGGATTTCAACGGCATCAGTAAAATGGCCGGGGAATGGTACCACCTGGTGAGCCACCGGGTGTACGGGCTGCATACCACCAGCCTGCGGATGAGCAATGTCTACGGCCCCCGAATGCGGGTGCGGGATGCCCGCAAAACCTTTATCGGCATCTGGTTTCGCAAACTGATTCAAGGCCAGGAGATCACCATTTACGGCAGCGGAAAGCAGTTACGGGCCTTCAATTATGTGGATGACGTCGTGGATGCCTTACTGATCTCCGCCCACCATCCGCAGGCAGAAGGAAAGGTCTTCAACCTGGGCGCGCCTGCCATCAGTCTGCTGGAAATGGCGCAATACATGGTGAAAGTGAATGGCTGCGGCTCTTACCGTTTTAAGCCCTTCCCCCCGGAGCGCAAGCGGATTGATATCGGCGATTATGCGGCTGATTACCATCAAATTCAAACCCAGTTGGGCTGGCAGCCGCTCACCCCGCTGGAGGATGGAATCGCCCGTACATTTGCCTATTACCGCCAACACCAGGCACAATACTTTCTCTGATGATACCATTCATGGATCTGACCGCCCAATATCATCACCTGCGCCCGGAAATGGAGGCTGCCATCCAGCGAGTTTTGCAGGGCGGCCGTTTCATCCTGGGGCAGGAGGTGGCCGCGTTTGAGGAAGAGTTTGCTGCCTTCTGTGGTGTGCCGTTTGCCGTAGCCGTTGCCTCCGGCAGCGAAGCACTGCAACTGGCTTTGCTGGCTTGCGGCATCAGCCCCGGCGACGAGGTGATCACCAGCCCGCTGACCGCGGTGGCAACCGTGGCTGCCATTGAAATGGCCGGCGCCCGGCCCATCCTGGTGGATATTGACCCCCAGCGCTACACCCTCCATCCGGCGCAGGTGGAGGCTGCCCTGACTTCCCGCACCCGGGTCATCCTCCCCGTGCATCTTTACGGCTGCCCGGCGGACCTTTCTCCCCTGCTGGAGATCGCCCGCCTTCATGGGTTGACCCTCATCGAAGATTGCGCCCAGGCGCACGGGGCGAGCTATCATTCCAAAATGGTGGGGGCATGGGGTGAATTGGGCGCTTTCAGCTTCTACCCCACCAAGAACCTGGGGGCTTATGGGGATGCCGGCGCCATCCTCACCAGTCGGGCAGACCTGGCGGAGAAGCTGCGCAAAATCCGGCAATATGGCTGGGGCGCGCAGCAGATCAGCGAGCAGAAGGGCATCAACAGCCGGCTGGATGAAATTCAAGCCGCAATCCTGCGGGTGAAGCTGCCGCACCTGGCGGCGTGGAATGCCCGGCGCCGGGAACTGGCCTCCCTTTATCACAGCCGCCTGGCGCGAACCCGGCTGGTTCTGCCGCCCATCCCACAGGATAGCGACCCCGTGTTCCACTTGTATGTCATCCGTCATCCACAGCGTGACGCGCTGCAGGCCTACCTGGCCGGGCGGGGGATGCAAACGCTGGTGCATTGGTACTGAAGATCCCCTTGGAGGTGCTGCGGACGAATGTGCGACAGCCATCGCACATCGCTGGCAGCTTGGAAGAAGCCGAACGGCAACACATAATTCGCATCCTGGACGAATCCAACTGGGTCCTCGCCGGCCCCAACGGTGCGGCGGCCAGACTCGGGCTGAAGCGCCCCACTCTCCAGTTCCGCATGAAGAAGCTCGGCATAAACCGTCCCCGGTAGCGCAACCAGTGCCAG
>CALESS010000589.1 GCA_937907495.1 uncultured Anaerolineaceae bacterium | reverse complement strand
AAAGGTAATCGTAATCCAACTCCTCTTTAATCGCCTTTGCAGCGGGCAATAAATTCTCCGGAGAAACAATATACCCATCGTAACCCGGGCGGCTGTCCGGGAGAGCAACCTCAGGGAGAAGCTGTTCAATCCGCACTCTATTTTGGCTATACGCAATCTCATTCATGTGCCACCTCTGCTTCCTCCGCTGGCTGATTCGCCAGCTCCGCAATGAGATCCATCTTCCGGGGGTCAATCAGATCTGGACCCAAAATCGGAATCGGGATGGCTTCCACGGGTCCTTTTTGATACCAGCGAACCTGGCGAATGGACTCGGTGTCCACTTTTTTTTGTAAGGCAATCAGGCCATTAATCAAAGCCTGCGGAGTTGGCGGACAGCCTGGAATATACACATCCACCGGGATAAACTTATCCACCCCGGCAACCACGTTATAACCTTCCTTGAAGGGTCCGCCGCTGGATGCGCACGCCCCCATGGCTATGACATACTTGGGTTCTGCCATCTGGTTGTAAAGGCGCACGATCTGTGGAATCATCTTCTTGGTGACCGTGCCCGAAACAATCATCACATCTGCCTGGCGAGGACTGGCCCGCATTACTTCCATCCCAAAGCGGGAGAAATCAAACCGGCTGGCTGCGGTACAAATCATTTCAATTGCGCAGCAGGCCAGGCCGAACATCATCGGCCATAAGGAACTGCGCCGGGCCCAGTTATACACCCGGTCCAGAGTGGTCAAAGCCACCTGGCCGTTCAGCTCCTCGGGGATTTCGACCCCAGGTTTATTGAGATCATCATTCTGATTCATTATTCCAGCGCCTTTCTTTGGGGAGTGAAACCATGAGAATCCAAGATATTAAGATTGTATCATGCGGAGAGTTACTGTCAAGCAATATTAATTCAAAGTTTTCTTTGAATAATTCCTGCCTGGGCGTATAATGGGTGTATGTCAACGCCCACGAAAATTGAGATTATGAACTTTATCATCAAGCACCCGGGTGCAACAGCCCGGCAAATCAGTCTTGATCTTCACTTGACCCCCGCGGATGTCCATTATCATCTGTCGAAAATGCTGGAGCAAGGTCAAATTCAAACCACTCCTCCACCCAAAATCCCACCTGGGGCAGGTCGTCCCGCTAAGGGTTATGTCCTTTCAAACCAGACGCCATTCAATAATACACATATTTTGCTAAAGGCAGTATTGGAGGTGTGCCCGCAGGTGCTCCGCCCATCTCAATTGCCCATCCTGGCGGCAGCGCTAACGGTTAATTTCACTCGTCCTGCCAGGTCTTCCATTCGCGCGCTCGCCGATGAGATTGTTCGCTTTTTCTCTTCGATGAATTACCAACCCCACTGGGAAGCATCCAGAAGCGGGCCGAGAATCATTTTTGATCATTGTCCCTACGCCTTCCTCACCTCTCAACTTCCTCAACTCTGCCAGTTGGATGCTGAAATGCTGACGCAGCTTTTTGGCTCTGAGGTCAGTATTCTTCAAACCTGTTGCAGCACTACCCAACCGAAGAACAGGTGTATCTTTCAGGTTCATCCATAACTCCAGGCTGGCAATCCTTTGATTGAACCGCACATATTCCGAAGCATTTCACAGGGGGAATGAAGGTTATAATAGGGAGGATAGTTGAGATCAATCACTGCGAGGAAAAATGGACGTCAGTCGCGAAATTAAGCAAAGAGTTGCAAAAAACAGAGAGCAAATTATTCAGTTCATGCTCGATATTTGCGCCATCCCTTCAACCGATTCCCTGATCGGCCCCGTAGGGGAACGCATCCAGGCGGAAATGAATCAATTGGGTTATGACGAGGTTCGCTTTGATGTGATGGGCAATACCCTGGGCCGGATCGGCAATGGATCAAAAGTCCTGCTATACGACTCACATATTGATACCGTTGGGGTAGGCGATCGTGCGGATTGGAAATGGGATCCATTTCTCGGAAAAGTTGAAAATGGCATCCTGTATGCTCGGGGCGCCTGTGATGAGAAAGGCAGCACCCCCGGCATGGTGTACGGCCTGGCCCTGGCGAGAGATCTGGGCTTGCTGGAAGATTACACCGTGTATTACCTGGGTAACATGGAAGAATGGTGCGATGGCATCGCCCCGAATGCCTTTGTGGAAGCGGATCCACAGGTCCGCCCAGATTTTGTCGTAATTGGTGAACCGACCAAAATGAATGTCTATCGCGGTCACAAAGGCCGCATTGAACTGAAGATTACTGCCTCGGGTCGTTCAGCCCATGCTGCCATGCACTTTATTGGCGACAACGCCGTTTACAAAATGAATTCCATCATCAATCTGATTCGCGAGTTGGACCGCCGCTTTCGCTTTGGGATGGGATCGCATCCGGTGCTCGGTCATCCTTCAATTGCCATCACCGATGTATCGGCAAGAACCAATTCAATTAATGCCGTTCCTGACCAATTCACCATTTTCATAGATCGCCGTATTACCTTGAACGAACCCCATGATGACGTGATCAACCAGGTGAAAGGGTTGATTCCTGATTATCTCCAGGGTGAAATCATCGTGGAAGAGTTGTATTATGACACCCCATCCTACACGGGTTTCGTCTTTCCTTTGCCCAAATATTTCCCATCCTGGCTGCAGGAAGAATCTCATCCACTGGTGGAAGCCGGTCAGAAGGTAATCCAGCAGCTTTGGAATGAGCAAAGACCCCTGGGCACGTGGGGCTTTTCCACCAATGGCACCTACTGGGCAGGAAAAGCCGGTATTCCCTCCATTGGCTTTGGACCGGGCGATGAAAAAACAGCGCACACATTCATGGAAAACGTTTCCCTGGATGATGTTGTCAACGCAACCGAATTCTATGCCCTGCTTCCGCTAATACTGCAAGACACAATTCGCAAATAACCAGTTACTCCCGAGAACCTTGGCACTGCTTCGTTTTGGCAGATCATCTCCGAAAGGCACGTTTACACCATGAGTCATGAGTCACAACCCAACCCGGCAGGGGCGCACCTCAGCCCTGTCCACAACCAGATCCAAAAGCTCGTTGGCGTAATAGGTGCGAAAGGTGGAGTTGGAAAATCTTTGACAGCCAGCCTTCTGGCGTGCGGGTTATCCCGGGCCGGGAAAAAAGTAGGAATTCTAGATGCGGATTTTTCTGGCTCCAGCATCCACCACTTATTTGGCTTGCACGGCCCCGCACCTGTCGGGCAATACAGCTTTATGCCGCTTCAAAGTGGAACGGGCATAAAAATCATGTCGCCCGTTCTGGTTTTGGAGGATGAAGAGAAATTAGTCTTCTGGAATGAATCCCTGGCAGGAAAATTGATTGAGGACCTTTGGAAAGAGGTGGAATGGGGAGATTTGGACTATTTAATCGTTGATCTCCCCCCGGCAACCTCAGGAGTAACAATTTCCATTCTCCGGGCGCTTCCTTTTGATGCAATTTTAGTGGTGACAGCCCCGCCCCGCTTATCAACTGCCTTCAACCGTAAGTCAATCTCCACTGTTCAAAAAAAAATAGGTCTGCCCATCCTTGGGATTGTGGAAAACATGGCTTATTTTACGAATCCCTCCACCGGAAAACGGGAATACATCTTTGGAGGGGGGAACGTCAGTGCCCTGGCCAGGACTGTCGAATTGCCCATTCTGGCACAAATCCCGCTTGATCCTGAGATTTCCCTCCGCAGCGATTCCGGAAAAATTGAGCAAATTCGCCTGGAAGTGGAGGATGAATTCATCGAAAACATCCTCGAAGCTCTCG
>CALESS010000588.1 GCA_937907495.1 uncultured Anaerolineaceae bacterium | reverse complement strand
AGTTAGTATGGCCCAACGACGATTTACGGATGACTTGCATGCCCTGCTGGGTGTGCTGCCACCCCATATCGCCACGGCTGTGAATGCAGCCAATAACAGTGATTCCCTCATCGAGATCGTCCTTGATCTGGGCCGGATTCCCATGGCCCGCTTCGTGAAGGGCGAGGTTGCCCTCTCCGATCACGAAGTGACCCCGGCGGAATTGGAACACATCATCTCCCAAACCGGGGAGTTTGACGCTGACAACCGCGCCGGCCTCGAGCGCACCCTGCACCGCATTTCCGCCATCCGCAACCGCAAGGGCCACATTGTCGGCCTGACGCTGCGGGTGGGCCGGGCGGTATATGGCACGATCGAAATCATCCAGGACCTGGTGGAATCTGAAAAGAGCATTCTCATCCTCGGCAAACCGGGGGTTGGCAAGACGACCATGCTGCGCGAGGCAGCCCGCATTCTGGCGGAAACCAAGCGCGTGATTATTGTGGATACCTCCAACGAAATCGGGGGGGATGGCGATGTGCCCCATCCGGCAGTCGGCAAAGCCCGCCGCATGCAGGTGGCGCAGCCCTCCCTGCAGCACGAGGTGATGATTGAAGCCGTTGAAAATCATAACCCGGAAGTGATCGTAATTGATGAGATCGGCCGGGAACTGGAAGCTGAAGCCGCCCGCACCATCGCCGAACGCGGTGTGCAGTTGATTGGCA
This sequence comes from uncultured Anaerolineaceae bacterium, assembly GCA_937907495.1. Lineage (GTDB taxonomy): Bacteria > Chloroflexota > Anaerolineae > Anaerolineales > Anaerolineaceae > CALESS01. Next base: position 890 of record CALESS010000588.1, on the reverse strand, counting down.
CGGCGCACGGGCGCACCCTCGAGAATCTGCTGCTGAACCCCACCCTCTCCGACCTGATCGGCGGTATTGAATCCGTCACCCTCTCCGATGAGGAGGCGCGGCGGCGCGGCACCCAAAAAACTGTGCTGGAGCGCCGCTCGCCACCCACCTTTGACGTGCTGATCGAAATCCAGGAGCGCGACTACCTGATCATCCACCCGGATGTGGCGGCAGCCGTGGATGCCCTGGTACGGTCGGTGCAGTTCACCCCTGAGATTCGCTTCCGCGATGAGCAGGGAAAAATCCACATCGAAAAACCCACCGCCCCGGTGGCGGGCCGCAGCCCGCAGAGCAATAGCCGCCGCGCCCTGGGCGAAGCCGGTGTTGGGCGGATGGGCAATGGCCCGGTCCGATCTTCCACCCCCGCCGGGCTGAACGGCGCCCCGCGCTCCATCAGCCTGAATGAGTTGGATCGCGAGGACACACAACGCTTGACGCCGGCTTCCCGGCTGGAAGGCGAGGTGCGGCCGATCCGCATTCTGCCCTATGGCGTGGCTCGCAATCGGCTGATGCAAGCCGCCAAACGCCTGGGCGTACCGGTGCTGGTGGTCAAGAACCTCGATGAAGCCGATGCGCTCTTCACCCTGCGCAGCTACTACCGCGACCGCCAGCAAACCATCCAGGCAGCGGAGACCCGCGGCCTGCCCATTTATGTGCTGCGCGCCAATACCGTCAACCAGATGGAGATGCAGCTTGCGGAGCTTTACAACATCTCGCCGGATGCCTCTGACCAGGGTTGGGATATGGTCAGCAACCAGACCCAGGATGCGATTAATTCCGTCCTCAACGGCCAGCGCTGGGCAGATTTGCCCCCCGCCTCGCCCGCCATCCGCCGCTTGCAGCATGAGATG
>CALESS010000587.1 GCA_937907495.1 uncultured Anaerolineaceae bacterium | reverse complement strand
CTGCTCTTTGTCGGCATCCTGATCCTCTTGCTGGTGGCTTCGCTTGGCGTTTTCCAATACTTCCGCATCGCCAGCACCCTGCCAGATGTCTCCGAACTCCGCCAGCGGGCTTCGCAATTTGAGACGACACGCATTTTTGACCGCAACGGCAATGTGCTCTACGAGATTAATGACCCGAGCGCAGGCCGCCGCACCTATGTCCCACTGGAAGAGATCTCGCCATTTGTCATCGCCGCCACCATCGCCACCGAAGATAAAGCCTTCTACAGCCACCCCGGCTTTGATGTAGTCGCCCTGGTGCGTGCCCTGTGGTCCAACTACACCACCGGCGGACAGGGCGGCGGGGCATCCACCATCACCCAGCAGCTTGCCCGTATCCTGCTCCTCTCACCGGAGGAACGCTATGAGCGCACCTTGCAGCGCAAAGCACGCGAGATCATTCTGTCCGCAGAAATCACGCGCCGCTACACCAAAGATGATATTCTCGAACTGTACCTGAATGAGATCTATTACAGCAACATGTCCTACGGCATCGAAGCAGCCGCCCAAACCTACTTCAACACCTCTGCCCGTCAACTCACCCTGGGCCAGGCTGCTTTTCTGGCGGGGTTGCCGCAATCCCCTGGCGTGTATGATATCTATACCAACCGTGAGCAAACCCTTACCCGTCTGCAAACGGTTTTGGTGCTGATGTACCAACTGAGCAAAGAAGAAAAATGCATTTACGTCAGCACCAGTGTTCAGCCCATCTGTGTGGATGAACTGGCTGCCGCCAACGCCTACCAGGAAATCATCACCTATAATTTTGAACCCAACCTGCAGGCTTTCCGCTATCCGCACTGGGTGACCTACATCCGCTCCCTGCTGGAAGCCCAATTGGATCCGCAGACCATTTACCGCTCCGGTTTTAACGTTTACACCACCCTCGACCCGGGCATGCAAAATGCCGCCGAGAATGCCGTTGCCGAGCAATTACTCAGCCTGCAAGGGCGTAACGTGACCAATGGGGCGGTCATCGTCATCCGCCCGCTGACGGGCGAAATCCTGGCGATGGTGGGCTCAGCCGATTTCTATAATGAGGCGATCTCCGGGCAGGTGAATATGGCCCTGGCGCCCCGCCAACCCGGTTCGGCGATCAAACCGCTCACTTACCTGGCTGCCTTTGAAAAAGGTTGGACCCCCGCCACTCTCATCTGGGATGTTCCGGCTTCTTTCCCACCTTCCGGTCAGCCGAATGACCCCATGCCGCCATACAACCCGGAAAATTACGATGGCCGCTACCATGGCCCGGTTACCGTGCGTTCGGCGCTGGCGAACTCTTACAACATTCCGGCTGTCAAAGCCTTGCAATTCGTGGGAATCTACGACGACCCGCTCACCCCGCAGGCGGATGGCTTGATCAATTTTGCCCAACGCCTCGGCATCAACACCCTCACCCGGCCAGATTACGGCCTCTCCCTCACCCTGGGTGGCGGGGATGTCACCCTCTTGGAACTCACCTCGGCTTACGGGGTGCTGGCAAATGGCGGACGAAAAGTTTCGCCGGTGGCCATTACCCGCATCACCGATTACACCGGGGCCACCCTCTTCGAATATGTGCCGCCAGCCGGCGAGCAAGTCATCCGCCCGGAACATGCCTACTTGATGAGTTCCATCCTGAGCGACAATGACGCCCGCTCCCCCATGTTTGGCACAAATTCACTCCTCAACCAACCCTTCCAGGCGGCGGTAAAGACCGGTACCACCAACGATTTTCGCGATAACTGGACGGTCGGTTACACCCCGGATGTGGTGGTCGGGGTTTGGGTGGGGAACGCAGATTACACCCCCATGCAGAACACG
>CALESS010000586.1 GCA_937907495.1 uncultured Anaerolineaceae bacterium | reverse complement strand
TGGGTCGGGGTGGGGCCGGTGGGGGTAGGCCCGGTGGGCGTGGGGATGTTGGTCCCCGCTACGCGAGTGGGGGTGCCCCGCACGGCGATGGGGGTGGGGGTTGGGCCGCTGGGCATGTAGAAGGTGGGCAGCGGGGGTGGAGTATCCAGCCAGACCCAGGGGGTGGGCGTGGGTGTGGCATACGGCACGTGGGCAATATCATTGACATAACCGATGGCTGGCAGGCAGCCTTCTTCCAACCGGGCGGAAACGTTCTCCCAGATGAGCGGCTGACTGGAATTGTAGGCGGCCTGGATGGCATTCGACAGGCAGCCGGAGCCGGCATTGTAATTGACCAGGGTAAATTTCCATAAATCTTCAAACGAGCTGACCTGCCCGGGATATTTACCGGTTACGTTGGTCAAAATCCGGCCGACTTGCGAACAATTGGCCTGGATGCCCTCCGCAAAGATGCGGATGGAGAAGTTGGCCTGGGTGAGGTCAATTCCGGCGGGGCAATTCGGGCAGGCCGCGTTGACTTGTTGCACCAGTGCCCCACGCAGCAGCAGCTGCTCTTCTTCCCCCAGGTTGCCAAACCCCAGGTCACACACACTCTGATGGAGCGCCAGCGGGCAGAACTGGGCGAAGAACTCCGGGTTCCACAACAACACGGTATCTGCACCGTTATCGGTGAGCTGCCCCAACCCGGCCTCTTTGTACGTCTGGTAGAGGGCGGGCCAAATCTGGCTTTCTCGGCTGAAGATGTTCTTCATCAGTTGGGCGGGAATTCCGGTCTCACCGGCTGCGGTGATGATCTCCTGGTCGAACTGGTTTTGCCATACCACCATCTCGGCCTGGGCCGCCTGAACTCCGCAGGTGCTGGCAATCAAATCCGTTTGCAAACCGCCGTCATCGCACATGCTCACATCCACATCGTTGTTGCGGATGAGCATGGCTGCCAGGAAGTAATAAGCCTTGGTGGAAGCCAGGTCTTGCAGTTCCAGCGGGGTGCTGAGCCAGGCCGGGGGGCCGCCCACTTCCGGGAAGACCTGCCAGGTGTCGGCACACGAGGCCAGCGTTTCGCCCCGCCACTGTTCGGAAAGTACATCCAGATACCATAATTGCTGACCGTTCGCTTTGGCATCCGGGTTCATGAAATCTCCCCAGGGAACCAGGCGCACCAGGCCGCTGTAATGAGGGCTGGAGTCGCCAAAGGACGAATCCGCCCAGAACTCGATCGCAGTTCCCTGCGCCCCGGTGGGGCTGAGGGGCAATGCGCAGCGATCGGAGGGGCAGCTAAATGGCTCGCCATTGATCGTGCCCTGGATGCGGATCACCATTTCGTTGGGCAGGGGTTCTTCGCCCTCAAACACCAGGCTGGGGACCGTGGTGCAGCGGTTCTGCACCGGGTCCGGGTTGCAATCGGTTACATTCAGCCAGACCTTTGGCATGGGCAGTTTGACGATGACATCGCGCTTGCTGGGGAAGGAATAATTGAAGTGAAGGTAAAGGCCGGGGCAGCGGGTCACATCTCCGCTATCCATCGCCTGTGGACAGGGAGGGGTGATGCGCCACTCGTTATAAACGCTGCGATCACAGTAGTATTGGACTTCCCCCTCGGTGGGCAACCCCTCATGCTCAATGAAGAGCTGACAGGCCACCTCGTTGTTGCGCCAACGCACCAGCCACCACTCGTAAAAGGTGAAACTGACTTTGAGGGTTACCTGGCGCTGGTAGGGTTCTTCGGGCGGGTCTTCGGCGCGCGCCGGCCTCATCCAACTGGCCTGGCCGCTTAATCCTGCCAACAGGAGGAGCAACAGCACACCGATGATGAGCTTCGAACGCAGGCGCAAAGAAACCCCTTTCAACAATGTAAGTCTGCTCATCAGTGTATCATAATTTGTTTCATTATATAATTATCCAAATGGGTTATTTCTCCAAAATCCCCTCTTCTCTCACCAGTAAAATCCGCTCCGCCTGGGGGTACATTTTCGGTGACCCGCGCCGGGTGATGATTACGGTCGCGGCCCTGGGCTGCACGGCGGTCTCGCTATCCATTGCCTTCGCCTATGCCGCCTATATTGTGGTTCCCGGCTGGCAATTGTGGAGCTGGCTGGCAGCGGTGATCGGGATTCTGCTGGCGCTTATCCCGCCGCTTTCCTCACCTTTGCCGCGCCGCACCTTGTGGATCCTCTTCAGCCTGCTGGCTGCGGCGCTGGCGGTGCGCCTGTTCCAGGTGGGCAGCCTGCCGCCGGGTTTGCATGTGGACGAGATGGGTACAGCCGATTTTGCCATGCGCCAGGTGTTCTTTGGCCCCCACGAGACGATTAACCCGTTCATCACCGGGCCGGATTCTCAACCCGTTTTGTTCCACTATCTAGAGGCTGCTTTCATCCGGCTTT
>CALESS010000585.1 GCA_937907495.1 uncultured Anaerolineaceae bacterium | reverse complement strand
GAAAACAAAGATGGGGCCCAGCAACATTACAGCCACCGTTAAACCGGCTGCCAACCATTTTTTGCTTCTCTCTGCGGCGTTTTCCCATTCTTTTGAAAATAATTTATAGATCAGGATAGCCGTCAGTATATAAAAAATGACAGCCAGAACGATGGTTGAAATCTCGTAAGTTTTCAGGTCAATGATTTGTTTCCACAATTTGCTCATGCGGGCAAAGAATTCGAAAGGCAGCAAGGCGCGCACAACGACAAGAAGTTTGGGGAACAATTGATGTCCGGGTTGAAAAATATAGCCCTTTTCTACTAATTTTTTGGCCCAAAGGATGTGAACAGCAAAATCACCCACCTTAAGCTGATAAAAAGTGACCAGCCCGAAGATGGCTGCCACCAGGGCGGAAAGCGAAATAATTGCCTGTTGATCCGTTTTTTTATTCAAGAAACCGCCTTCATTTCCCGGAAATTTGGGAAATTATACCATCCCCTTTACCCATTGTAAGAGCGGGAGTATAATTCAGCCGCTGAATATTGGAGCCCAATGGAAAGTATCGAAGAAACCAGCCGCGACCTTGATCTACTCAATCACATCAGTAATGACCCGGATGCCACCCAGGCCAACCTGGCAGCGCAGCTGGGGGTGGCGGTTGGCACGGTCAACTGGCATATCAAGCGCCTGGTGGCCAAGGGCTATGTCAAGGTGCGGCGCGCCCAGCGCCACAAGCTGCGCTACATCATCACACCGGAAGGAATTGCCCTGCGCGCCCGGTTGACCTTTCAGTACATCCAGAACTCATTCAGCCTCTATCGCCAGACACGCACCCGCGTGCTGGATTTGCTGCACCAGGCTCGCTTGCTGGGCTTTCACCAGGTTCAATTGGATGGCGAAGGGGATGTGGCGGATGTCTGCCGCTTAACCTGCCTGGAGCAAGATTTTGAGATTGTGGAGGATGGAACTGCCCCCCTCCTCCAGGTACGGGGTTTACAGGTTGTTCTTATTGCAGATCCAACCCATGGAGGCGAATGACGAGCGAGTCGAAGGCCGTCACTCCCCGGCACGCAATGCCGGTTACCTACTTAAAACCAGCCCGCGGCTGGGTCCGCTTGAACCTGGGTGAGCTGTGGCATTACCGGGAGTTGATTTACTTCCTCACCTGGCGGGATGTCAAGGTTCGCTATAAGCAGGCTGCCCTGGGCATCCTGTGGGTGGTGATTCAGGCGGTGCTGACGATGGTGGTTTTTACCATCATCTTTGGCGGCTTGTTCAAGCTCCCCACGGATAATAACCTTCCCATGCCATTATTCGTCCTGGCGGCTCAACTGCCCTGGCACTTGTTTGCCGGGGCGCTCGCCCGCTCAGGCACCAGCCTGGTGGGTAACGCCAACCTGCTGACCAAGGTCTATTTCCCGCGCCTGGCCATTCCGCTCTCCGCAGTGATGGCCGGGCTGGTAGATTTTGCCGTTTCGATGGTCATCATGTTTGGCATGATGTTGTTCTATGGCATCCCTTTCACCTGGAAGCTGCTCTTGATCTTTCCACTGGCTTTGTTGGCCTTGCTGACGGCGCTCTCGGTGGGCTTGTGGCTATCTGCCCTGAACGTCCAATATCGCGACGTGCAGCAGATGATCCCCTTCCTGGTTAACATCTGGATGTATGCTTCCCCGGTGGGTTATTCCGCCAGCCTGATTACCAGCCCTACCTGGAAGTTGATTTACAGCCT
>CALESS010000584.1 GCA_937907495.1 uncultured Anaerolineaceae bacterium | reverse complement strand
CAGGTCATTGGCTTTGGTCAGGCTCAAGGCTTTGCGCATAGAAAAATCACCTCGGTGAAAAATGGGAGCAGCGTTTTGGGTTGCACTGGCTGCCATGGGCGGCGGGCAGGCAGTGCGCTTGCCGGTGCTTTGGGTGCCGGGCCGACCAGGAGGATACCACTTGTTTGTCCGTCCTGCTTCCCGGTTCTCGGAGGGGGAGTAAACAACCAGCAGATCAGCCGGCTTTGTTGAATACTTGCGTGGTGATTTTAGCATGAATTCTTCGCTACACAGAAAAAAGCTTAACCACGGAGAACATGGAGTGAAATCCGCTTGCCCCCACCCAAAACCCGGGCTACAATCATCCCAGGTACTCATCCTCGCAATCGGGAATTCACACATGGATCAAAAACCAAAGAAATCCGGACGAACGTTGTTTGCCCTCGGACTGGGCTACCTGGTGGACCAGGGCGAAGCCCAATCCATGGGGGTGCTCTCCCCCATTTTGTTGATGGTCTTCAGCGGTCTTACCAACCAGATCATTGGCCTGATGGAAACGCTGCGCTCGATCGCCCAGACGGTCAGCGCGCCCTTCTGGGGCTACATGGCGGATAAATATTCCCGTAAGAAGGTGCTGATCTTCGGCACCGGTATCTGGGGTTTGTGGACGGTGGCGGTGGGCCTGGTGCCGAACTACCAATGGATGATCTGGATCCGGGCCATTTCCGGGTTGGGGCTGGGCTGCCTGATGCCCGCCACCTTCTCGTTGATCGGCGATCACTTCCCGCAACATCGGCGCGGCATGGCCCTGGGCGTCATTGGCCTGGTCGGGCTGATGGGCACGGTGCTGGGCGTGCTGGCGCTGGGTTTTGTGGCCACTGCTGAACTCTGGCGCTGGGGCTTTATCGGCCTGGGGGTCATCAGTGTCCTCTCCGGCGTGGTGATCTGGCTGTTCGTTGAAGAGCCGCCGCGGGGTGCCTCCGAGCCGGAACTGGCAGGGCTGATCACCCACCAGAACGAAAAGCGCTACGAAATCAACTGGAAGGATATGTTCGCCACCCTGCGCATCCCGACCATCTGGGCAGCCATTTTGCAAGGCGTCACCGGTACCATGCCGTGGGTGGTGATGAGCGTCTTTTTCATCAACTGGATGGTCAACGAGCTGGGCTACGCCAACACCATCACCTTTGATCACCCCAGGGGCAGCGCCCCGCTGATTTTCGCCGGGGTCGTGGTCAGTGCAGCCATCAGCAACTTCATCGGCGGACTGATCGGAGACGCCGCCGAGAAGATCAGCCCCAAATATGGTCGTACAGTGATCGGGCAGTTTTCGGTCTTTGTGGGCGTGCCGCTGATGTACATCCTCATCACCCGCGCCGAAGGCTGGAGCTTTATGCAGATGTTCGTTTTCGCCTCCATCACCGCCCTGCTCATCGGTTGGCCCGGGCGCGGAGCCAAGGAACCCATGATGCAGGCCGTCGTGCCGCCGGAGATGCGCTCCAGCGCCTACTCGATGGTTAACCTGATCGAGGGCGGGTTTTCGGCCTTCGCCAGCCTGATCGCCGGTACCCTGGCAGTCAAGATCGGCCTGACCAACGCCATGCTATGGACCATTCCCTTTCCGTGGATCATCTGCGGCATCGGCTTCACGGCGTTCTACTTCACCTACCCGCGGGATGCCGAGAAGGTGCGCCGCCAAATGGCCGAACGGCGCGAGGAATTGCTGGCAAACGGGCAGTAGAAAGGTGCGGGCGCGGGACGGACGCGTAGACGTGTAAGGGCATTGGCCCGGCGCGTCTATCCGTAGGGGCACGGGACACACGCTCAGGATTGACATTTTCATTTACCTCCCGTGCCCGCCATGTAGATGGGGCACGGGAGGTTGTTGAAGGATTAACGTGCTGGTTAACCTCCCGTGCCCCTACATATCCCCTACCCTCCATCACCCGCACGTAATGGCACGGGAAGAACGCTCAGGATTGACAATTTTCATTTACCTCCCGTGCCCCACAGAATGAATACCAATGTAGCGGCACGGGGCGGTTGTTAAGAATTAACTCTTTAGGCTTTTCCCCGTGCCATGGGGAAAATTTTCTCCGGTCGGGGCTACACCTCAAACACCATCAGCGGAATCAGCATCTCCTCCGGCGAGAAGCCGCCATGCCGCCCTCGCATGCTGTTTTCCTTCCGTCCATCCCAGAAGAGGTAATCATCCTCCTGCGGGATGAGCAGCCAATCTCCCAGGCGCGCCAGGCTGGGCGGATAGACCGGCGGCGGACCAAAGAGCCCCAACGTCAGCGCATCGGCTGAACGCAGCAGCCGGAAACGTCCCGGCCAGGCTTGAGCCGCATAAGCGTGCAGCGCATCCTCATGCCCCGGACGCACATACAGGAATGGAACCCGGGCTTCTCCGCTGGGCAACATCACCAGGTGATCTACAAATTGAGGGTGGCGGTGCAGGTCCAGCTCCGGTCGGATGGGTGTGTTGATCAGGCCATGGTCGGCCGTCAGCACCACCCGCGTCCTGCCGCCGGAGTGGGCGGCCAGGCGGCGTAAAAAGCGTTCAAACCCGCTGGTGAAAGCGGCAAACTCCATCACCACCCGCTCATCCTGAGGACCGTAGCGGTGCATCAGCTCGTCCAGCTCGCCAAAATAGGCATAAGCGTAAGTGGGCTGGCCGCCGCGCCACCGGAGCAGACCCTCAAGCGAGACCCACATATCGGAGAGGTTTTTGAAAGGCACCACCTCTGCCTCGCCCAGCAACATGGTGGAAAGCCCGGAATGGGCAATGGCGGCATGCTGGAAGGCATAAACACCCACCCCACCCGCCAGAAGCTGATCCGCCAGGCGGGCCACTGGTAAAAAGCTGTGCGGCGAAAAGCCCGTCCGGGCCAACCCGCCCACATCCCCGCTAAAGCTGGCGGGCGAGTGGCTGATCATGTTGGCCGTCAGCGAGTATTCTTTGAGGAAAAGTTCATACGCCAGCACACCGTGTGCGGCCGGCGCAGCGGCTGTCCAGAGCGTAGTGAGGGCGGCGCTGGTGGTGGAAAGGGCCACGCTGGTCAGGGGTGCCAGCAAGCCATTCGCAAGCAATTGCGGCCAGGCCGCCAGGGAGGGGTAATCATCCACCCGTTGCAACATCGCTTGCAAATTGAGAAGCCCCAGGCCATCCACCAGGAAGAGCACCACCTGTTCCACATCCCCTGGCAGGGCGGAAAGGATGGGCTCAGCCAGCGGCGGTTGAACCGGGCCGCCCAGCTTTTCCATCCCCAACCAACCGGGGATGCTGGCCGGAATGCTGCTCAACGCCAGACCCTGGTAAGCGGGGTGAATCAGTCCCTCGCCCAAATCCAGCCCGGGCAGGCGGTGGGATTGCAATTGCGGCAGCAGCGTGGGGGTTAAATCAGGCATGGCAGCTCCTTCGGGTGCAGGGGAGAATGGATATCTGCATCCATCGCATTCAACTTACCGGGTTAATATACCCCACTTTTGCTATAATACATGCATGATTCCACCCCACAGGAAATGCCCATGCGCCGATTAGTTCTGACCTGGAACGACGTTGACAAGCTGATTGATATTCTCATTCCGCAATTTGAAACCGAATTTGACGTGATGGTGATGATCACCCGCGGCGGCCTGGTGCCAGGCGGGATGCTGGCGGAAGCCATGCACATCAACGATATTGTGACCGCCTCGGTGGATTTCCCGGCGGAGATGACGGATGGCGGGCAGGGCAAGCGCCTGGCCGCCTGGCCAAAATTCATCATGTTTCCAGAGGAAGGCCTGCTGCGCGGCCGTAAGGCGCTGGTGGTGGATGATGTGTGGGGCTCCGGGCGAACCATCACCGCGGTCAAGAACAAAATTGCCGGGGTGGCAGGCGTGCCTTATACCTGCGTGATGCACTTCAACCCTTACCGCAGTCTGTTCGGCAAC
>CALESS010000583.1 GCA_937907495.1 uncultured Anaerolineaceae bacterium | reverse complement strand
CAAAATCCCCCGCCGCATAGGCTCGCATGCCCGCGGTGAAATTCTCGCTGATGGTATGCGGGGTCTGCACATAGAGGGGGGTGGGGGTATAGGCCACTTCCGGGCGCAATTCGGCAGGCAGCGGGGTGGCTGCGCCGGCTACGGTTACTTGCACCACGGGCGAGGGGGTCGGCAAAGTGGTGGAAGTTGGCCCGGCGGTGGGCATGACAATCGTCTGGCGGGCGGTTGTCACCGGCGGCGGCTTGAGGGCCGAAACCAGGAAGACGACCAGCGCCACCACTGCGGCCAGGCCCAACACGGAAGCCGTGATCATGGCGATTTGACGGCGGGTGAGCGGACGGGTGGCCCGCCTGGCGGCCAGTTCGCGCTCCAATTGCGCCTGCCAGTTGCGCTTCTGCGATGCCAGGGGAATCACCAACCCGGGGTTGACCGGGCCTTCGCCAAAAATCGCCAGGCCGCGTTGCACCGCCGGATCATCCGGCGCCAGCTTTTGGGCTTCTTTCAGGCAGTACAGGCGTTCGCGCGGAGTTTCCACCACCGCACTCATGTAAAGCCAATACTGCGGGTTATTGGCATCCGCCTTGATCAGGCGGGTGAGCAAATCCCGCGCCCGCGCTGGCTCGTTCTGATCCAGCGCTGCCAGCACTTCGTTGAACATGGTCTCTTCGGCGGTCATGCAATCAGTTTAGCACAGCAGGCGGGTGCGGGCAAGCATCCCGCGCCTTACGATTTTGAAGAGCCAACGAAACCGCTGCAAAAATGGGCTTGCTTCCAGGTTAAAAAATGCGATAATCAACCTGTAAATCCATCCCCCTTCCACAAGCCCCGGTGCGTATGGGAAGGCCACCGCCGAACCACGCCGGATTTGTACGCTCTACCATTTCCCTGCTTCCAACACTGAAAACAAAAAAGAGATGCCCCAATGCCCGGCTTTCAAACCACCCCCAAATTCCTCTTGCGGCTGATCCACCTGCCACCACGGCTCGCCTACGCCCTCGGCCTCGGACCGCTGATCGGCAAATACATCTTGCTGCTGGTGACCATCGGTCGCAAATCTGGCCGGCGGCGGGTGACGCCTTTACAATATGAGGAAATCAACAACTGTTTTTACCTGGGGGCGGCCCGGGGTGGAAAGGCCGATTGGGTGCGTAATTTGCAGGCCAACCCGCGGGTAGAGATCCAGGTCAAACAGCGGCGCTTTTTCGGCCAGGCAGAAATCATCCAAGACCCGGCTCAGATTGCAGATTATCTCGAGGTGCGCTTGCAGCGGCATCCGAAAATGGTGGGGGCAATTCTGCGCAGCGCGGGGCTTCCCCCCTCCCCCGGCCGGAATCAATTGGAAGAATATGCCCGTGACCTCAGGCTGGTGGTGGTTCACCAGGAACCATAAACCACCGTCCTCAGATCCCAACCTGCGGTTCACCCGGGATGGTCTCCGCCGCATACCCCCAAGATTTCACCAACCACAGGTACTGGCTGCCCGACAGATGGATGGGCAGCTCCAGGCCATCCGTCAGCCAGGCACGACCGGAGAGCAAATCCGACCATTCGCCCGCCGAGGGCATCTCCACCTTCACCGCCCGTTCCGTATCAGCCAGGTTGCAGACTGCCACCAGCGTCTGACCCATCCAATCCCGCTGGCAGGCAAAGACTGCCAGGTCACCTGTTTCCAGCCAGGCGAAGGTGCCCCAGGCCAGCTCCGGGCGGCCCTTGTGGATGGCGAGCAGATTGCGCAATGTGTTCAACAGGCTGTCCGGGTCAGCCAACTGGCTTTCCACATTCACTTTCGCCGGGGCGTACTGCGGGTCGGCGATGACCGGTGCGTAGAGGTCTTCCGGTGCGGCGGTGGAAAAGCCAGCGTTCGGTCCGGCATTCCACTGCATGGGCGTGCGCACCCCGTTGCGATCAAACAGGTCAATGTTGTCACCCATGCCGATTTCATCCCCGTAGTAGATGATGGGCGAACCCGGCAAAGAGAAAAGCAGGGCAAAGGCCAGCCGGATACGGGCCGGGTCGTTATCCAACAGCGGAGCCAGGCGGCGGCGAATGCCCAGGTTGAGGCGCATGCGCGGATCCGGGGCATATTCCTGCCACATCCATTCCCGCTTATCCGGGATGACCATCTCCAGCGTCAGTTCATCGTGATTGCGCAGGAAAGTGCACCACTGGCAGTTCTCCGGGATTTGCGGGGTGCGATTCATGATCCAGACCAGGTCTTCTTTGCTCTGCGAGCGCAAGGAGATGAAGATGCGCGGCATGACCGGGAAGTGGAAACCCATGTGAAATTCATCGCCATCGCCAAAATAGGGGCGCACATCCTCCGGCCACTGGTTGGCTTCAGCCAGCAGAATGGTGCCGGGATAATTTTCATCCATAAAGGCCCGCACCTGCTTCAGGTAGGCGTGAGTTTCGGGCAGGTTCTCGCAAATGGTGCCTTCCCGCTCGAACAAGTAGGGCACGGCATCTGCCCGAAAGCCATCAATACCCAAATCCAGCCAGAATTTGAGCGCATCCAGCATGGCCTGGCGCACCGCCGGGTTTTCGTAGTTCAAATCCGGCTGGCTGGCGTAGAAGCGGTGCCAGTAATACTGCCCGGCCTGCTCATCCCAGCTCCAGTTGGAGGTCTCCGTATCCACGAAGATGATGCGCGCATCCGGGTATTTATCCGGCGTATCAGACCAGACGTAATAATCGCGGTAGGGAGAATTGCGGCTGCTGCGGGCAGAACGGAACCAGGGGTGCTGATCGGAGGTGTGATTCATCACCAGGTCGGTCAGGATCTTCATCCCCCGCCGGTGAGCCTCCGCCACCAGCACCTTGAAATCATCCACGTTGCCAAAAGCCGGCTGGATGGAAAAGTAATCCGAGATGTCGTAACCATCATCCCGCAGGGGCGATTGGAAGATCGGCATCAGCCACAGGCAATCCACCCCCAGGTATTGCAGGTAATCCAGCTTTTGGGTCAGGCCGGGCAGGTCGCCATGACCGTTGCCATCGCTATCGGCAAAGGCCCGCACGTTCACTTCATAAAAAACCGCATTCTTATACCACATCATTCACCCCGTTGAGCTTGGGTAGGGACAGAGCACGGGGGGTTTCCCACGACCGTCTGCTGGCGGTCTCCCCGTGCCCTGTTTTTATTGACCATAACCCGATCGGTAAACGATCGTTCCGAGTTTAGCCCTTGACGCTGCCCGCCATCAGCCCGCGCACGAAGAAGCGCTGCAAGGCGAAGAAAACCGCCAGGGGCAGCAACATGCTGATGAAAGCGCCGGAGGTGAGCAGGTGCCAATCCTGGCCCTTTTCACCCACCATGGCAGCCAGCGCACTGGTGACCACCCGGTTTTTATCCCCCAGGAACACCAGAGCCACCAGGTAATCGTTCCAGACCCAGAGGAACTGGAAGATGGCAAAGGAGGCCAGCGCCGGGATGGACAGCGGCAGGATCAGCTTCTGGAAGATGGTGAAGTGAGACGCGCCATCAATGAAGGCCGATTCCAAAATATCCCGCGGCAGGGTGCCAATATAGTTGAACAGCAGGTAGATCGCCAGCGGCAGGCCGAAACCGGTGTGCGCCAACCACATCGCCAGGTAAGTGCCGTTCAAACCCAGGCGGGTGTAATCCCGCAAGATGGGCACGAGTGCCAGTTGCAGCGGAACCACCAGCAGGGCCACCACCAGGGTGAAGAGCAGCTTGCGCCCGGGGAAGTTCATCCAGGCGAAGCCGTACGCGGCAAAGGCGGCGATGAGGATGGGGATGATGGTGCTGGGTACCGCCACCGCAATCGAGTTGATGAACGCCCCACCCAGGTTGTTGCCCTGGCGGGTGATGGTATTCCCGGAGGCATCGGTATAGGTGATCGGTTTGCCCGTCAGCGTGTCTTTATAATTTTGCAGCGTCAAATCGGTCTCGAACCATTGCCAGCGGTTTTCTTCGATGTGGATCAATCGGCTGCGCTTATTGCCAACCCAGGTCAACTGGCGGCCATCCGGCAGCACCACCCCGTTGCGCCATTCATCAAACGAAGCCGTGAAGCCCTCGATGGTGATGGGTGCATTCGGGTCGGTATCTGCTGCCAGCGTGATTTCACCGGTTTTGATATACCCCTTGTGCGGGAAGATCGTCCACCAGCCCGATTTGTAGATTTGCTCACTGTTGCGGAAGGAGGTGATCAATACCCCCAGGGTGGGGACAATCCAAACCAGGCAGATCAAAATCAGCACACCGTTGACGAGGAAGCTGGAAAAATTCTTCTGGCTCTTGTAGCTGCGGGGTTTTTCGCTCATGAGAACACCTTCCGATCGCGGAATTGCCGCAGGTTATAGATCATCACCGGGATGACCGCCACGAGCAGGATGATGGCAATGGCCGAAGCCCGCCCGGAACTGTTGTAGGTGAATTGCTGGATGTAGAACTCGTTGGCAATCACGTTGGTGCCGTTATTGCCTTCCGTCATCAACTGCAAAATATTAAACAGCTTGAGGTTGAAAATGATAATCATGG
>CALESS010000582.1 GCA_937907495.1 uncultured Anaerolineaceae bacterium | reverse complement strand
GTTCGAGGGCTTCAAATACCATGGAAATTCGATTATGGCAGCCATGGGGCTGGTAGCTCTGAAATATCTGGACGAGGATAATGAATACCGACGCCGGTTGGCCGCCTGGTATGATGAAACCCTGGCGGGGGAACCGCGCATCCGTTCCGTACCGATGTCCCCGGATTGCATTCCCTCCCGACATTTGTACCAGGTGCAGGTGCAGCAGCGGGATGAAGTGATGGTGGCTCTGAACAAGGCTGCCATTTACCCTGGCATGCACTACCGCGATAATACGCTCTATCGGATGTACGCCAGCGGCCAGGGAAACTGCCCACAGGCCCATGCGGCCAGTGAACACATCATCTCCCTGCCGATGCATTTACGCCTGACAGAAGAACAGGTACGTTACGTGGCCGATCAATTGAAACAAATCGTCTGTCAACAGGCGGAGTGAGGAGCGGCATGGACTGGAAGTCAAAAAAGGTATTGGTAACCGGGGCAGGTGGATTCATTGGCAGCCACCTGACCGAAGCTCTGTTGAAAGCAGGGGCGCAGGTGACAGCCCTGGTGCATTACAACGCCCGCAATTCTTGGGGAAACCTGGAACTGCTGCCCAAGGAGGCGCTGGCGGGATTGCAGGTGATCTCCGGGAATATCGAAGATAGCGGCTTTATTAACCGGCTGGTACGCGGCCAGCAGATCGTGTTTCACCTGGCCGCCCTGATCGCCATTCCCTACTCTTACCATGCGCCACTCAGCTACGTCCGCACCAATGTGGAAGGCACGCTGAACATACTGGATGCCGCCCGCGAATTTGGAGTGGAGCGGGTGATTCACACTTCCACTTCCGAGACCTATGGCACCGCTATCTACGCCCCCATTGATGAGAAGCACCCCCTCCAGGGGCAATCTCCCTATTCGGCTTCTAAAATCGGAGCCGATAAAATTGCAGAAAGCTACTACCTCTCCTTCAACACTCCGGTTGTCACTTTGCGCCCCTTTAACACCTTTGGCCCGCGTCAGAGCGCCCGGGCGGTCATCCCGACCATCATCAGCCAGATGCTGGCGCGGGACACGGTCAAGTTGGGTTCGTTGGACCCGGTACGCGACCTGAACTTTGTGCTGGATACCGTGCAGGGTTACCTGCTGGCGGCAGAAGCACCGGGCGCACCTGGTGAAGTCATCAACTTGGGCAGCGGCCTGGGGGTGACCATCGGCGAGCTGGTGGAAATCATCCAGAAAATTATGGGCATGCAGAAACCCGTGGTGCTGGATGACCAGCGCATCCGCCCTGCCAAAAGCGAGGTCTTTCGCCTGATTTCCGATGCCAGCAAAGCCCGGCAGATCCTCGGCTGGCAACCGGCTTTCACCCTGGAAGAAGGTTTACGCCAGACGGTAGAATTTATTGCCTCTCACCTGGATTTGTACAAGCCAGATCAATATAACTTGTAAGGAAAAGCCATGAAAGCAGTCATCCTGGCGGGTGGAAAAGGCGCCCGCCTGCGCCCCTACACAACCGTGATTCCCAAACCCCTGATGCCCGTGGGCGGGTACCCCATCCTGGAGATTCTGTTGCGCCAATTGAAGTTCTACGGGGTGGATGAGGTGATCCTGGCCGTGGGGTATATGGCCCAGCTCTTTCAAGCTTTCTTTCAGGATGGCGAACGATATGGCATTAAGATCAGTTATTCCTTTGAAGAGCAGCCGCTCGGCACAGCCGGACCGATTGGCCTCTTGATGGACCGCCTGGAGGATGATTTTCTCATCTTAAATGGCGATTTGCTGACCACCATGAATTACCGCCACCTGTTTGATTTCCATTGCCAAAAAGGCGCCGCAGCCACCATTGGCCTCTACCGCCGGGAAGTGAAGATTGATTTTGGGGTGATTGAACCGGATGATAGTGGATTGTTGCGGCGCTACATTGAAAAGCCGACCTATGATTTCATGGTCAGCATGGGCGTGAATGTGCTCAACCCGCAACAGGTGCGGCCGTTCATCTCCCCAGGCAAGTACCTGGATCTGCCCGACCTGATGTTGAACCTGCGCTCCGCCGGCCAGCCGGTTTACACTTACTCCGACCCGTGCTACTGGCTGGATATTGGCCGAATGGACGATTACCAGGTGGCAAACGAGACCTTTGAAGAGCGCCGCGCGGAGTTCATGCCGGGGGAGGAAGGATGAGAGCGCTCGTCACCGGGGCCAGCGGGTTTGTGGGCGGCCACTTGCTTTGCCTGTTGTAGACGGAAGGATTGGAAATTTTCACCCACGGACCAGAGCGAGCAACCCTGGGAAAGCATTTTGACAGTCCCGTTGAAGATATTATCCGCCTGCAAGAGGTCATCCGCGAAGTTCAACCGGATTACATCTTTCACCTGGCCGGGGTGTCCAGCGGCCCGGATTATGCTCTTTTTTACAAGGTCAATACGCTCTATGCGGCTAACTTGTTGCGGGCTTTGGAATTGGAAGGCTTCACCAGTTGTCCGGTATTGCTGACGGGCAGTGCAGCGGAATATGGAATGGTGGCGCAAGAAGAGATGCCCATCACCGAAAAAACCATCTGCCAACCCTATCATCATTATGGGGCATCCAAATTGGCGCAAACCCACCTGGGGCGCATTCTGGCGGATGCGGGCCGGCGGATTGTGCTGGTGCGGCCGTTTAACATCATTGGCCCGGGTATGGGCAGCCACCTTTCAGTACAATCCTTTGCCCTGCAAATTGCCCAAATCATGCGCGGCGAACACCCTCCGCTGCTGGAAGTGGGTAACCTTTCCAGCTCGCGGGATTTTGTGGATGTCTCTGAGGTGGTGGATATCTACTGGAAACTGATGCGTACCCCGGCTGCTTTTGGGCGGGTGGTGAATATTTGCTCTGGAAAGCCGATCAAGATGAGCGAGATCCTATCCCGGCTGGTTCACCTCTCTGGGCGGGAAATTGAAATCCGGGTGGCGGCTGAGCGGTTCAAAGCCCTGGATGTGCCCGTCAGCTATGGGGATCCCAGCCTGTTGAAAGCCCTCATCGGCACCCTTCCCAGCCGGCCGCTGGATGATACCTTGAGAGACATTCTCGAATTTCTGCTGGGAGCAAAGGATGGTTAATCCGGTAAAAATTGCTCCTATCCAAAGCGAGCATGTCCGCCTGCGGCTGCTGACCGAGGCCGACCTGCCCCTGACGCTGGCATGGCGTAACCGGCCGGAGATTCGGTGCTGGTTTTTCCACTCGCAAGAAATCAGCTGGGAACAACATCTGGCCTGGTTTGCACAATATACCGCCAACCCGCATGATTTTGTCTTCATCATTGAAGATCTCAACACCGGCCAACCCGTGGGGCAGGTTGCGCTCTACCATTTAGATGAACAGGCACGGCGTTGTGAATATGGCCGCCTGATGATGGGTGAAGACGCCGCCCGCGGAAAAGGATTGGCCAAACAGGCCACGCTTCTCCTCTGTAAGTGGGGTTTCGAAAGGCTGGGGGTGGACGAAATCTACCTGGAAGTTCTGGAGAATAACCTTGCAGCTCGGGCCGTGTATACCGCCTGCGGATTTGAGTTGGAGGACATCCGGGAGGGCACCGTTTATATGACCCTGTACAGGGAAAAGGCAATCGAATGAAATTTTCGGATGCCGCCCCGCACCTGCCCCCGCTGGAAAATGCCTGGCAAAAGGTCCAGCCGCGGATCAGCGTGGTTTTGCCCACCTTTAACCGCCATGCGGAAGGCCGCTTGCTGCCGTGTATTGAATCCGTGCTGGCGCAAAGCTTTCAAAATTTTGAGCTGATCATCTATGATGATGGCTCCACGGATGGCTCAGCGGAGGTGATTACCTCGCTGGCCCAAAAGGATGCGCGCATTATCTTCATCTCCCTGGCCCAGAATTCCGGCTTGCCCGCAATGTTGGTGAACGCGGGCATCCTACGGGCGCGCGGCGAATTCACCTCCTTCATTTTTGATGACAATACCTGGCATGTGCAAGCTCTGGAACAAATGTTGGCGGCAGCGGAATCCAGCCAGGCGGATGTGGTTCACGCCGGGATGGGCTTGCGCACAAGTGATGGCCGCAGCCGCCCGCTTGGCAATGAGCCTGCCAGCCTGGCCAGCCTGGAGCTGACGAACTCCATCCCCAACGGGGCAGTGCTAGTCCACCGCCGTTTCTGGCAGCGTTACGGCTTGTACGACCCGCACCTGCTGCTACGCCGGGTTTGCGATTGGGATCTCTGGCTACGGTCATTGAAGCAGGGAGCATATTTCCATCACCTGCCGCTTGAGATTGGCCTGGAATACGGCCTGACATTGCAAACCTCGCTCGGTAACTCCATCCCGTGGGA
>CALESS010000581.1 GCA_937907495.1 uncultured Anaerolineaceae bacterium | reverse complement strand
CAGCCGGCCAATACCAAAAGTCAGAGCGGCTGCCAGCAGACCAAAGATGACCATCCGCAGACCGGAATAGAGCACCTTCCGCCCGGTGAAGAGCGTAATCACCGCCCCCAGGCCGAACAAACCGACCACGCTGAAGGCGATGCTGACTGCCACTGCCGTCAGGCCGGTGAGAAAAGTAAACGCAATCACCGGGATGATAGCGCCCAGGGCGAACAGTATAAACGAGGTCAGGGCTGCTTCCCACGCCGAGCCGCCCAATTCTTGCGGATCTATGCCCAGCTCTTCCCGCGCCAGCGTCTCCACCGCCGATTCCTTGTTGGATAGAATCGCATCCGCCAGCTGCCGGGCCTGATCCGGCTTGAGGCCGCGAGCCTGGTAGATCAGACAAAGTTCCTCGGCTTCCTCCTCCGGGTTATCTTCAATTTCCGCAGCTTCCACCTGGATCTGGTGTTGGAACAATTCCCGGGAGGATTGCACCGACAGCCATTCACCCAGCGCCATGGAAATAGCCCCCGCCAACAACCCCGCCAGGCCGGTGATCAGCACCGTTCTGCCATCCAGGGTTGCTCCCGCCACGCCCATCACCAGGCTCAGGTTGGATACCAGGCCATCGTTCGCCCCCAGGACGGCAGCCCGCAGGGCATTGCCGCCCGTGCTGCGGTGGCGGCCTTCCAGTTGGGCCAGGGCTGGCCCTTCCATCCCGCCGCGCGTGGTGCGCGTGATCTGGCGCAGTAAGAAGTTATGGGATTGCTCCTCGCGGGCCATTTGCGGACTGGCGCCCTGATCCAGGTAGCTGCTGGCTCCATCCGTCTCCATGCTTTGCATGGCAGGCAGGATCACCCCCGGCCCCATCCGCCGAGCCAGCCAGATCAATGCCCGGGTGCGGAAGAGCGGCTTAAATTCAGGAACTTCCGCCCCCTCCGCCTGCATTCGCTTCGCCCAGCTTTCCGCATGTTTCTCTTCCGCCTGTGCCAGGCGCCGGTAGACTTCAGCAAGCTTCTGGTCTTTCTCAATTTCGGCTAATGACCGGTAGAGCAAAGCGCTATTGCGCTCCGCCAGGAAGTTCTCGCGTGCCCGTTCAACTTTTTCCAACCTTGCCTCCTCACGAAAATGCTCCATGCGGGGCATGGAGCATCGGTCATGAATGTTTTTGCTGAATTACCCGATCTGCTGGGCCAGGTAGTTCTGAATGCCCATCTGTTCAATTTGATCCAACTGGGCTTCCAGCCAATCAATGTGGGCTTCTTCATCCTCCAGGATATCTTCGAGCAGCTCCCGGGTTCCACCATCGCCCACTTCAATTGCCAGCCGGATACCCTCATTATAGGCTTCGATGGCTTCGGCCTCGGCAACATGGTCGTTGGTTAATTGCACTTCCACATCTGCCCCAATCATCATCTTGTTCAGGTTGCTGACGATCGGTTGGCCTTCAAAGAATAGGATGCGGTCAATGAGAGATTCGGCATGTTTCATCTCCTCAATGGCTCGATGCTCGATGGTGGTATGCAGTTTTCCATAGCCCCAATTGTCGCACATCGCAGCATGCACCATGTACTGGCTGATGGCTGTCAGTTCATCAGCCAGCAAGAAATTTAGCTTATCAATGATTCTCTGATTTCCTTTCATATCTGCCTCCTTTGAAGTTCGTAACCCTTTTGATTAGTATAGCACAATTACGCAACCCGACAGAGGTTGCCGGTACGCTTCGGCGGCGCATTCATCTGTCATCCGGGAAAAGAAATCCGGCCGCCAGGCGCCCGGATGGATGGCTCAATTTGCAGAAATATGGCTGAGCGGCACCGGGCGGACATCTTCCACCGGCAATACATCAACCAGTTGGTATTCCCGTTCACCCAATCCGAGGGCCGCGCCATATTCCACTACCTTGTAAGGGTCCTTATGCTTGCCGTGCATCCAGCTCAATGGATGCCCCTCGCGCTGCACAATTTCCATCGAGGTCGGCAGGTTTTCCTCAATCAGGGGGGTTTTGGCGGTCATATCCAACACCGCCTGGTCTAAGGCCACAATATCATCCGAGCCAAAGACCCCGGCATCCGGCAGAATGGGCATGCTGGTAAAGCCGAAGCAGTCACAAACCGGCGTCATGTGAGTGGCCAGCACCAGGTGGGTATGCTTGCCAGGCGCAAACGTGCTGAGTGCAATCTGGGTGCTGATGGCGCAGGCCTCCTGGAAGGCATACCAGTTGACCGAGTCAATCTTCAGGCTGCCCGCCGGGGCTACTTCCAGGCAGCGCCCGCACTGA
>CALESS010000580.1 GCA_937907495.1 uncultured Anaerolineaceae bacterium | reverse complement strand
GCGTACCCACCGCCACCCCGGCCCCGATGCTCGCCACCACCTGGGATAATGGCATCAACCGGGTGATGATGGATGCCTGTTCCCTCTGCCACAGCTCCTCCGGCGGCCTGGTGGTGACCAGCTACGCCGACCTGATGAAAGGCGGCCCCAGCGGTGCGCCCATCGTCCCCGGTCAGCCCGCTGAAAGCCTGTTGCTGACCAAACTGGCAGATGGCACCCACCCCGGCAACTTCAGCCCGGAGCAATTGCAATTGGTGACCGATTGGATTTTAGCCGGCGCACCCCAGAAATAAGTTCCCCCCTGAATGATCAACGGGCGGCTCACTGGAGCCGCCCGTTCCTTTTTGACATGATTTTCCCTGCAAAATGCCGCCGCTGGCGGGCACGTGCAGAGTGAAAATTCTATTCTGTGCGTAACCGAGTCCCGCATGACCGGCAGAAGACATCTCCCGGGCCTGCCTTCTTTCCGCAGGCATGGCAGAATACAGCGCCTGCACCCCCGCCGGCTGACGTGGCGCGCGCCTCGCTGGAGGAAGGACGGTGCCGCCGGCTCCCCTCCGCCGGGCTGGATTTACGCCCGCTCTGCCAGAACCATAACCCGCCCAGGCCGATCACCAGCAGCCCAACCCCGCCCAACACCCACGGTAAAATGGTGGCCCAATCCACCCGCATCCCGGGGGCCGTGACCGGGGTGCTGGCCTGCACCGGCATCGGCGTCACGCTCAATTGATCATCCGCTTTGGAATAGGAAAAGCTCAGCGAGACTGGCGTCCCCACATTGACTGAGCCCACGATGGTCGTATAGTAGAACATGCCATCGCCCTCCTGCTGGGCACTGCCCATTTGCGGCGAAAGCTTGAAATCTGTGGCCGTGAATGGTTTTTGCACCTTCACGGTGAGCGTATTGACTTTGTAATCCGCTGCCCACTTGAATTCGTAATTGCGCAGCTGACCGTCTTTCACAATCCCCGCATCGTAGAATTCCAACTGCAAGACGGGGGTCGGAGTGGTGAAGGTTACCCTCAGCCATTCGCCCTCCACCGCCAGGTCGTATTCCAGCAAGTACAACATCCCATCCACATCCTGGTTGGCCAGGTTGTAAGGCTGACCGGCAGCCGCCGGGATGCGCAGGCTGATTCGAGCGGGCAGAGAAGTTGCCGCCGAAAGCGTCATCCGATAAATGACCAGCACCTCCGGGCGATCGTATTCCGGCCACAGGTCCACCTGGACGGTGTCAAATTCGACGACGCCCTGAGCCCGGGCAGGTTGAACCGGAGCCCAACCAATCAACAAAGCGAGCATTACCAGAATCATCAACCAGCGTGGCATAAGACCCATCCTCCCTGCAGGAATGGATTAATCATACCATAGCGGAGAAAATTTCTCCGCACTTTTTTGCCAAAATTTGGGTCTGGCTTGCACCCCTCCCCTCATTCCTGCGGTGCATCCGCAAAAACCGATTGCTTCAACCATTCCACGAAGGCCTGATCCCAGCGGAAGATTTGCATCTCCACCGAGAGGTTGGGGATGTACACCATCTCCACCGAGAATAAATCTTCGGCGGGCTGGTAGAAATTCAAATCCTCGGCCTCGGTTTTGGGCAGCAAACAGATCAACGAGTTCACCTGCTTGGGCGTCAGGTCGGTTTTCACCGATTCCCCCAGGGAGAGGGCGAGTTCGGGCAACTTGAGCAAGACTGCTGGTTCCTTCAAGCGGGCGAAAATCGCCTTTAGCAGGAGCGTCTGGTTGTTGATGCGTACCAGATCGGAATACTTTTTGCGGATGCGGCCCAGGGCCAGCGCTTCCGTGCCATTCAGGGTCTGCTTGCCCGCCGGGAAGTAGTGATCTGGCAGGTCATCCACCGGCTCGGGTAAATCCACCTCCACCCCGCCGATGGCGTCAATAAACTGTTCAAATGCCTGGAAGTTCACCACCAGGTAATGATCCGGGGTGATCCCAAAACTATCCGCGATGGTTTCCGCCAGCGAGCCGGCCCCATACCCCGAACCGCGGTAATTGCCCATGCCCTCGGTACCGAAGAAATAAGCCTGGTTCAAGAGCAGGGGGCCGCCCACCTCCAGCCGTTTTGGCGGGTTGACCAGCAAATTGCGCGGGATGGCTGCAAAATTGATTTGCGGCCTGGTGAAGTCAATCCGTACTACCCGGATCACATCCGCCAGCCCGTACAGATAATCGCCCGTGCGGTAATCCACCCCCACCAGCAGCATCACCCATTCACGGTCATCTCCGCACAGGGGACGATCCGCCTTGCCGACATTCTTCAGCCAGTTTTTCAACGGGTTGATCATGTTGGCCCGGATCAGGTCCAAAAAGGAGGGGTTCTCCTTTTCGCCCACATCCAGGGTTTCATCCGGCGCCTGCTCGGTGGTTCCAATATCCAGGCCCTCGGCAAACGGCACGTTGCTTTTGGGCAGGTAGATGAAGACATAACTGAGACAGCAAGAGACCACCAGCAGGATCACCAACCCGATGACGATCTTCCAAATCTTTGAAGGCTTTTTTGTGTTCATGTGCCGATTGTAACCCATTCTTTTCTCCCCAGGCAACCTTTCCGGAGGGATTCCAGGTTGGGGCATGCTCCGGTTGGGGCACGAGAGGGATGCATGGTTGGGGTACGCTCCAGTAGGGGCACGGGAAGTACGGTCAGGATTAACTTGCTGGGTTGCCTCCCGTGCCCCTACATAATTATTCCTTCGCCTACGGATGGTTTCCTCATTCATTTCGTGCCCCACACCATCATCCCAACCCCCTCCAGATGGATTCCAGGTACGGGCATGCTCCGGTTGGGGCACGGGAGGGATGCATGGTTTGGTCACGCTCCGGTAGGGGCACGGGAATTACGGTCAGGATTAACTTGCTGGTTTGCCTCCCGTGCCCCTACATAATTATTCCTTCGCCTACGGATGGTTTCCACATTCATTTCGTGCCTCTACACAACCATCCCGCCAACCGGCACCCCGGCATAATGTTATAATCAACCTATGTTTCCACGCAAAAAACAATCTTTCGCTCCCTGGTTGCTGCTGGGGATCACCCTGATCCTGTTGGCGGGTGGCATCCTGCTCGCCATCCCGCCGGTGCGCGCCCGGGCCTCCTATTATTGGGATGAAATCCGGGTCAAAGTGCGTTACGCCATCCGTCCCCCGGCGGAGGCA
>CALESS010000579.1 GCA_937907495.1 uncultured Anaerolineaceae bacterium | reverse complement strand
AAACCGGTTTATTCAATTTCATTATGACCTGTATAAAACCTGCCCGCAGTGGGTGCCGCCGTTTTATTCGGATATTCGCATGATGATGAATCCGAATAAGCACCCGTTCTACGAGCATTCCGATGCTGATTTTTTCCTGGCAGAGCGGAATGGAGAAGTGGTGGGCCGGATTGCGGCATTGGAGAATAAACCTTTCAATAAGTACCACCAAGCGAAAGAGGCGGTTTTCTACCTTTTTGACACCATCAATGATGTAGAAGTGGCTGGCGCATTGTTCAACCGGGCATTTGATTGGGCAA
Organism: uncultured Anaerolineaceae bacterium; assembly: GCA_937907495.1. Taxonomy (GTDB): domain Bacteria; phylum Chloroflexota; class Anaerolineae; order Anaerolineales; family Anaerolineaceae; genus CALESS01. The sequence continues at coordinate 1,609 of CALESS010000579.1, read as the reverse complement.
AAAAGCGGGGATTGACGAAGATTATCGGCCCAAAAGGCTTCTCACCTTTCGATGGTTACGGGATCCAGGTGCGCGGGCACGATCACCGGCAAATGATGATCATGATGAATTACAACTATCCCTATTACCAGGATCTTGTGGAAGGGCTGGGCTTTGCCAAGGAGGTGGATTTCGTTTCCACCTACATGCATCGAGATTCCTTCAAACTGCCGGAAAAGGTGCATGAAATCTCCCGCCGGGTGAAAGAACGGGGGGCCTTCCGGGTGCAAAATTTCACCAGCAAAAAGCAATTGCGGGAGTGGGCGATCCCGATTGGGCGGGCTTACAACGACACCTTCGTCAATAACTGGGAGTATTATCCGCTCTCCGACCGGGAAATTGACTTCACTCTCAACAACTTGATGTCTGTGGCTGTGCCAGAGCTGATCAAAATCATCATGTACAAAGAAAAAATTGTGGGCTTCCTGCTGGGTTTCCCGGATATTTCCGCCGCGTTGCAACGCCATGGAGGGCGGATTACGCCCTGGGGTATTGTGGATATGCTGCGGGAGTTGAAAAAAACGGATTGGATTTCACTGAATGGGGCCGGTGTGCTGCCAGTATTCCAGGGTCGGGGCGGCAATGCTTTGCTGTACACAGAGATGGCGGCGACGATCACTGGATCTCAATTTGTGCATGCGGAATTGACCCAGGTGGCAGAAACCACCAAGCAAATGCGGGCGGATTTGAACAATGTAGGCAGCGATGCTTACAAGAATCACCGCGTATATCACAAAGATATTTAGGAGACACAAAACCAAGAAAGCGGCCTACGGGGCCGCTTTTTTGGTTAATAATTTCTGAATAACAAAAAATAGCTGGGCCAGGGTCACCCCACTCCATAAACACACAAAAGGCACCAGCGGCAATACATAGCGTTGAAAAGGCAGGGATAACAGGGCGGAAAGACCGATCCACTGAGCAATGCCCGCCACCAGCAGCAGGAGATTCTCCCGGCGGCGCTGCGGGTTGCGGAGGGATTGAAGCAGGGACAGCAACAGGCCGGCGGAAGTGAGAGCGAGCAAAATCGCTCCGGCTGCCATACCCCGCCAGAGCGAGTGAAGCGGGTTGGCGAGGTAATGGGTGGTCATCGCTTTCAGTTCAAGCGAGTAATTGCCGATATCCTGGATGGCGAGGGGGGCAAAGTAGAGCTGTACCAGGTTGACTTGCATCCGATCCCACCAGCCGGGGAGTGCCAGGTCCGGACGGATGGCGGTGAGGGCGGCTACCTGACCGGCTACCAGGCTCTGGCGTTCCTGCAGGGCAGCCGGAATAGCCCGCAGAGGGTCTCCCCAGAGGAAGGGATTGAGGGCAAATGTCAGGAGTGCGAAAATCAGGATGAAAAAGCCGAGGTTCTCCAGCCGCTCGCGCCAGGTTTGCGCCCGGGCGCGCCAGAGGATATTGACTCCGGCGGCAAGAACGAGAGGGATGGCTGAATATTTAGCGTTAAATGCCAGCGCAAGCGGGATGGCGCTCAGCCAGGATTGGCCGGGATGGCGCAGGATGATCCACAGGCTGAGCAAAGAGAAAAAGACCAGGCCAGGTTCGGCCATCGCCCGGCGGGTGTGCA
>CALESS010000578.1 GCA_937907495.1 uncultured Anaerolineaceae bacterium | reverse complement strand
GACATCCAGTTTTCGGGTGCCGAGCCATTTCACTTTTTCAGGATCACGATGGTCAAAAAAACTGCTGGTTTTGGTGTCTAAAGCTGTAATGCGCACCATATCTTCCGCGCTTAATTCAAAATCAAACACACGGATATTTTCTATCATCCGTTCTTTGCGGGTGGTTTTGGCCAGAGCAATCATTTCCCTTTGGATGAGCCAGCGGAGAATGACCTGGGCAACCGATTTATTGTGCCGCCCGGCGATGGAAAGCAGGGCTTCGTTTTGAAAAATATTATTTCTACCTTCGGCAAAGGGAGCCCATGCTTCAACTTGTACGCCGTTCTCTTGCAGGAACTTCTGTGCCTCCATTTGTTGGTGAAACGGGTTAACTTCAATTTGATTGACCGCAGGAGTTATTTGGTTATGAACCATCAAATCCATGATGCGATCCGGAGCAAAGTTGGAAACCCCGATCGCCCGGATTTTGCCCTGTTGAACCAGTTCTTCCATCGCCCGCCACTCACCATACACATCGCCGAAGGGCTGATGAATCAGGTATAAATCTATGTAATCTAATTGCAATCGCTTCAAAGAATTTTCGAAAGCTTTTTTCGTGCTTTCATAGCCATTTCTTTGAATCCAAAGTTTTGTGGTGATGAACAACGCTTCTCTTGCAACGCCGCAATGTTTGATTCCCTGGCCCACCGCCACTTCATTCTGGTAAGAAGCGGCGGTGTCAATGTGGCGGTATCCGGTTTGGACCGCGTCCACCACGCTTCTTTCACATTCGCTGGGATCGGTAATCTGAAAAACGCCGAAACCCAGAATGGGGATTTCCACGCCATTGTTCAATATTATGTTTTTCATCATTCCTTCTTTCTGCTCATGCCTGTGAAAAGTATCGTTATGGAGTGAGTAGTCTTGTGAACGAGAGCGAGGCTAATGTCCAGGCATCGCCTTTCTTCACGTACACTTCTGTAACCACGAAGGGATTGGTAACCTCATTGCCATCCACAACAGCCACAAGACGAATTTTATTCAAAAGGATGGCAATCGTCTCCTCCAAAAAACGGACCGACACTTCTTGAATCTCCACCTCTTTGTAGTGTATCCTCCCTCCGTGAATGACTTCGAGTTCCTCATCCCTGGACATGGTTGCACCCATATGGACAAAGACAGCCTTCTCATGAAAGAGGGCGGCTAGAGAATCTACGTTGCGTTGAGACATCCAGCGCCACTTCTGTTTGGAAAGATTTGTTATTTCTTGCTCCAAAGTTTCATTTTGCATAATTCTCTCCTGTTTTTTCCACAGATTGGGGCGATTTTCCCGTATCAAGTCCAATAGAAGTTTATCACCTGGAGTGGACTTCAGGTCAAGGGGGTGAAACGAAATTATCTGATGAGCTTGAAATTTCCAGGGATGCCATCACAAGGGGCGGGATACCCCCTGCCCGGCAGGTTATAGTTTATCCGCCTCGGCTTACAGCACCAGCCATCCATAACGCTCTGAAATATAACCCCACCACGCCTCCATTTGTGGAAAATCCTGAACGGGAAAATGGTCAAAGATATTTTCGGTGTTTTCCCCTAGGAAGCGATCTGGATGCTTGACCAGCTTTTTCCAGACGGGAGTTGCGGGGTGACCCAGTGAGCACAGTCCTGGTGATGTCACCCGGCCGAAGGCCTCATTGTGGGCCGGGGAAATGTGCAGCAAGCTGACCACATCCGCCCCCAATTCATGGGCTTTTTCCATCTCGTGTGCCAGGAACTGCTGGCGCATGAACTGATAAAACGGTTCGTAAAAAAGGTCGTCAAATGAAAGGATCAACCCAGTATTCAATGGACAGTCATCTGCATCCCATAAATGATGGTAAATCGTTGTGCGGTCAGTGCCGCTGGGCGCGTACCGCAACCAGGTGGAGGAGTAGGATTCGGTGTACTTCCACTCGATCAGCACAATCTGTTTTTTGCCATCCGGGCGACGGAACATGACCGCCGCATCGGCGCTGGTGAAATTAGCGCCACGGCTGCGTTTTCCGGTTCGAGTGATCTTCTCCTGAAGGTAGTTCTCTGCCCCAATCCATTCGAAGGATACAAACTGGCCGTCCTCGATCGGCAGCATTTCAGCAATCTCAAAGCGCCTCCCAAGCAGGGCTGCCAGGGATTCCGGCTGGTTGTAGAAAGGGAAGAGGAAGTTGACGCAGCACACCTGCGAATCACACAGGTGGTTGCTCGGGTTGCCGCCCTGCCCATCGTGCCACTTGACCTGGTTACGGGCAAAATACGCCAGCGCGGGTTGGCGAATGCCCGGGTAGAGGTTTTCTGCGGCACATTCCAGCGGCAGGCAGAAGGGACGGAGCTTTCCCTTGTAAACACCTTCCGCCCGCGCCGCCGGGGAGAAGGATGGATGGGTGGCTTTGAAAGCTGTTTGACGGGGTTTTTCGGAGGGGAGGAAGGTGGACATTAAGCTCCTTTCATTTCAACTTGTTACTGCACAACTCCGACTGGAGCCGGCATCGGGTTGCGCAAGGGCCTGGGAACTGCATGGAAATGGATCATGATCCTTCATCATCCAGAGGATGGGCATCTCGCTCTGATGATGGTTGTGAATCCCCGGCTGGCGACCCAAGAGGCGGGCCATCTGCTCGATCCAGGCTCGTATCATCCCATGAAGCCGGATCATCCAGTGACTCCAAATGGGTAAACACGGTAACATTCGGTAATGCGCGGCGGATGTCGGCTTCCAGTTGTTCCAGCAGGCGATGACCGCGCCGGACTGTCCATTCACCGGGAACCAGCACATGAAGGGATACGAACTTTCGCGCCCCCGATTCGCGCGTGCGAAGCGCGTGGTATTGTACGCCGCTCTCGACATACGGTTCCAATATTTCCCGCAGCTTGTTTCGATCCTCAATTGGTAAAGCCGTATCCATCAATCCCAGTACGGACTTGCGCACGATACCAAACCCTGACCAAACAATATTTGCCGCCACCAGGCAAGCCACGATGGGATCGAGGATTACCCAACCCGTGAGTGCCACCGCACCCACCCCCACCAACACCCCCGCTGATGTCCAGACATCCGTCATCAAGTGGCGGGCATCGGCTTCAAGAGTAATCGAATGGTATTGTTTACCAGCCCGCAGCAAGACCCGTGAGACAAACAGGTTGATGAGCGAAGCCGCTACCGAAACCGCCAGTCCGAACCCAACCTGTTCAAGAGGCTGTGGGGCAAATAGCCGTGGAATAGCCGTCGCAACGATGCTGGCAGCAGCGGCCAGAATCAATATTCCTTCAACACCGCTGGAAAAGTATTCAGCTTTGCTGTGTCCGTAATCATGCTCCTCATCGGCTGGTTGAGCAGCGATGGTCAACATCGCCAGAGCCATCAGCGCGCCCACCAGGTTGACAACGGACTCGAGCGCATCGGAAAGCAGACTGACCGAGCCAGTCAGCAAATACGCAATGCCTTTGAGCGCAATCGTGAAAATGGCGGCAGAAATGGAAAGCCAGGCAAAGCGGGTAAGCGATGGACGGAGGATTGGAGATGATTTCATGGGTTACTTCGATATTGTATCAGAAGCGCCCCAACGGACGGGCGTTAGCGGTAAGGGCCGGATGTGGTGGGAAAAACCCCCCAATGCCCAATCCGTCATTGGGGTTGAGGGCCAGAAAATGCCGCTGTATCCCCAACTTCTGTTGGGTTTTGTCATTTTACAAGTGAACATCTTTACTCATAAGTATCACGCCATTTCTTCATTTTACACATGAAATGCGGGGTTCAACCAGCAGAAGTTTCAAGTAGTGTAACAATCCGGATAACCGATGATTCTATTGTGTCATTCGATGTATCAATTATTAGCCAGCCTTGCGCCTTCAGCGTGGACTCTTGCTTGTCCAGGTCCGCATAAATCATCCGAATGCCGTCGTCCATCTGCTCGCGAAACTCTGATGGAGGTATACGAGCATGGTTGCGGGCCAGGACAACGGATATCTCTGGCTTGAGAATAATTGGGATGATATTGGGTTCATTGAGGAGTTCGGCGTACTCTCGCAATTGCGAAAACGAATCCCAGAAATCATCTATTGCGACTAAAAAACCGGCTTCTCGATAGCGCAAAGCCATGTCTGTTGCGGTTTGCCGTGCAAGGTTAAGTTGCCGAATCAATTCTGGCGTCCAATTCGGTCCCGGATGGACCACGCCGCCTTGAACCATTGTGCGAAGATCATCCACGGGAATGTGCACACCTTTTGCGCTTCGCGCGGCAATAGCCTGTGAGATGGTGCTCTTTCCTGAAGCTGGAGATCCAACAACCAAGAGTATTTTTTGCATCGGGTGAATTCTACTTTTTATTGGGTTTGGACTCAATATGATTGTTTGGTTCGCCACCATGCCATATTATTTTAGTTCGTTGGAACTTGTGGTTATGCTC
>CALESS010000577.1 GCA_937907495.1 uncultured Anaerolineaceae bacterium | reverse complement strand
TTTCGTCGTGGTGGTCATGGATTCCATGACCATGCGATTCAGCTCCTCACGTGGGCGGGGATCGAGCATCAAATGTTCGCGGGCTTCTTCTTCGGCGGAGTGTTCAGCCGGATGAACGTGTGAGATTGCGTTGGTTTCAGCCGCCATATTCGCCACCTCCCTTGAGATAAACCACTGCCGGAGCAGTGCCAAGCTCTTCATATTGATAGAATCCACGCTGGCTGCGGGTGAGTTTGCTCACCCGGCTTTCCGGATCGGTCAGATCGCCAAAGATGATGGCTTCGGTGGGGCAGGCCTGGGCGCAAGCCGGGACGATTTCACCATCCGCAACTTCTCGCCCCTCAGCCCGGGCGGCAGCCTCGCCATGTTTGATGCGCTGGACGCAGAAGGTGCATTTTTCCATCACACTGCGCCGGCGGACGGTGACATCCGGATTGAGATAGAAATTGAGCGGAGAGGGCAAGTCGTAATCGAACCAGTTGAACACCCGGGCGATGTAGGGGCAGTTATTGGCGCAGTACCGGGTGCCGATGCAGCGGTTGTAGACCTGGACGTTAATATGCTCCTCCTCGCTGTGCAGCGAGGCAAATACCGGGCAAACTGGCTCGCAGGGGGCATGTCCGCACTGCTGGCAGAGCATGGGCTGGCGGGTCGGAGCGACATCCGGGTACTCCCCCTCCCAGTAGCGCTGAACCCGCATCCACTGCATGCCGCGGCCGTAAGCGTTTTCATCCTCACCGATAAATGAAACATTGTTCTCCATTGAGCAGGCGGTCACACAGGCATTGCAGCCCGTGCAGACATCCAGATCAATGACCATTCCCCATTTTTGTGGATATTCTTCAGCCATGGTGTTGGTTTCTCCTTTCTGCGGGCTGGTTAGTGACCGCCGCCATAGACGCCCACCCGGCTTTCCAGGCGGGCCAGTTGGCGGGTTTTTCCGGTGGGCCGGATGGTAACCAGGGTATCAGCATACGCCAGGTCACCGGCCGGGTTGAGACCAGCAGACAGCAGTTCAGCCGGGTTGCAGCCCCGCCCCTGTGCATAACGTCCCAGTGCGGTGTGGCCCTGTCCAAAGGGGATGGCAACGGTATCCTTACGGATGGCGGGGTAGAGATACACCGAAGCCTCCACCTGCCCCGTTTCGCTCTGAATGAGGACCACATCGTCATCCTTAATACCCAGGTCATGGGCCGTCTCTGGATGGATCTCCACCCAACTATTCCACATCACCGTGGTCATTGGATCGGGGGTCTCTTGCAGCCAGGGTCGGTTGGCACCGCGGCCATCCCCCATCTGGGTCTGAATGAGGTGAAGGTAGAATTTTCCTTCCGGAGCCGCGGCTCGTTCGACAGCCCCCGCCAGGTTGGCGGAAATGCGGGCCTCAGGAATTTCAGGAGCGGCGACATTCCACCAGCCGCCTTTCTGCTGGAAGATGGATTGGAAGGTCAAGATTTCCGGGGCGGTGATGGAGCCCTGGCGGGCATCCTGGTAGGGCAGAAGTTTCTGCTGGATGAAATCAAATTCATCTGTATAAGGCAGGGCTGCCGCCACGGAACCACCAAACAGGCGGGCGGCGGCAAGCAGCACATCCAGGCTGGCGCGGGTATCATGCAGGGGAACCACCACCGGTTGGGCGCCAGACAGCACCTCCCCGGCCGAACCGGCCAGCACCCGCTGGTAGCCAAACGATTCGAGCGGGGTATGATCGGGTAATATCAAATCACTGGCCAGGGCGGTTTCATCCGGGAAGGAAGCGAAGGAGATAACCGTGCCAACTTTCTGCAACGCCTCTGCAAAGCCAAAGGCGGCGGGCAAGTCAAAGAGCGGGTTGACCCCGTGGATAAAGAGGGTCTGGACCTGGCCGGCATTCATGCGGGCGATCAGTTCCTGGACGGCTTTCATACTGTAGGCAGGCTGCTCCACCGGGCTGAGCCAGAACTGGCTTCCCGCAGCCCCCAGCAGATCGTTTAACAAGAGGGCAGCCTGGGCCGAAGCCACACCCGATGCTCCCGCCAGAACCGACCCCCCCGGGATCACGACCGGTGTCTGCGCCTGGGCCAACAAGACAGCCAGTTCTTCCAACTTCTCCTCGGCGAGTCCGCTGGCTGCAGAGGCCTGGCCGATGGAAACGGTATTGAAGGGGCCGGGGGCTGCTTTGCCATGCAATTCTGCCACCCGCCCGCCCAAAGCCAGTGCCACCAGCCATTCACTGCCCGGGGCTGCCGGCAGCCACAGATCGGCGGCGCCGCCAGTGACTGACATGCGCGGCTCGATCACCACCAGTTTGGCACGGCGGACGCGTGTGTTGCGGCGCATCTCGCCAAACATTCGGCTATAAGCCAGCGGGGAAAGCCCGCCTTCGAGGAAATCTGAACCGAAGGAGACCACCACATCCGCCGCGGAGAGATCGAAATAGGGCATGCGGGTGGTGTCAAAAGCCTGGGAGGTCGCCTCCCGCAGGGTTGCCATGCCATTCAACCAGCCATAAGCGGAATAGACCACCGGCGCCGGAGCGCCCAATGCAGCCGCCATCTCATCGGCCAAATCAGCCAGGTGATGGGGAGCTGCGCCCAGCAGAAAAGCTGCCTGTGTCGGGGCTTCCTTGAGGGATTGCGCCACCAGGGCGGTGGCGGTATCCCAATCCAATTTCTGGGGAGAATTTTCACCCCGTCCCTGGCGGGTGGGGAATTGCACCCGATCCGGGTTGTAAAGACCCTGGACGGCTGTCAGGCCGCGCGGGCAGATCTTGCCCCGGTTTAGCGGGTGATTGGGGTTGCCCTCGGCTTTGATGGCCCGGCCCTCCTGGGTGCGCAAGATCAGGCCGCAACCTGCCGGGCACTCCATACAGGTGGTGGCAAAATACGTACTGGCACCCGTCTGGTTGTATTCCGGCATGTCCTGGTAGGGGCGGCGGGTGACATAGCGGGAAGCCGGGCCGCAGCCCGTCAACACGGCAGCAGCGGCTGCGCTCACCCCGGTCAGTTTTAGAAAATCACGACGAGAAAGTTTTTTGGTCATCCTGCGTCTTCTCCTGGTTCAATCAATAATGGCAGGTGGCGCAGTCGCCCAGGCGCAGAAACTCCTGGGGGCGCATCTTCTGGTGGCAATCCAAACACCAGCCCATATTCTGGCCGCGCTGGGGTTCCGCCGTCTTCATTTTGGCCACATCCCCGTGGCAGGTTGCGCAATCCACGCCGGCTGCGACGTGCGGCTGATGGTTGAAATGCACAAAATCTGGCTGGATCGCCACCGGCACCCAGGGAATAGGCTCGTTTCGTTCGATAAACCCGGCCAATTTCACCAGCTCTGGTGACTTCTTGGCGATCTGCTGATGGCAGCCCCAGCACTTTCCGCTGGAGGGTAAACCTGCCACCGGCCCGGAATCGGCGCCGGGGTGACAATAGAGACACTGGGCCCCCACCCCCACATGGAAAGCATGCGGGAATTGAATGGGCTGCTCCGGGGGAATTTGGGTCAGGTAAATTCCACCCACTGCCCCGGCCAGCACCAGGAACAAGAACAGGCCAAGGCCAATACGGAAGAGTGGGCGCTTCCAAAGAGCTGCGAGTTTCTCCATCAATCCTCTCCTATATTGAAAGAATAAATCACAGAGTTACAGGGAACACAGAGTTGGGAGACCAAAACAGTCTCCGCGCGTCTGTACCAACTGAAAGGATGGATCACTTTTTACTGCCGCGGATCGCCCAGACCAGCAGGAAAATGATCAGGATCAAGACGGCAAAGAGCAGAATATTAAACCCGAGGGTCGTGAACATGGCAGCCAGGGCCGTGAGAATCCCGCTAAACCAGGAGGTAGCCGGGCCGGTGGGTTTTTCCGCTTCGGGGGGGCGGTTCTCCATGGCGGGTGGCGGGGTGCCCTGGGCACGCGGGTCGGTCAGGCTTTGCATATAAGCCAACACATCCCGCCCATTCTGGACATCCCAACCGAGATCGTAGCCGATTTTCTGCATCGGATTGCCGGGTGTGCCGTAGCGGGCTTTGTGCAGGAAGCGCCAGGGATCGGTGTTCGCCACCGTCACCAGGCTGGCATCCCGGCCTTCATAGCGGATCGGCAGCCCGGCGCCATCTTCAGCGTGGCAGCTAACGCAGCCCTGGGTGTAAAGCTCTTTCCCCAGCCCAATATCTCCATCAATCACCTTGAGCGTGGTCAGGTTGATGTATTGGGTGTCATCCACCAGGCCATTTTTGAGGAAAGCCACCAAATCCGCCATGGAAGTATCATCCAAAACGGCGGAAAAATTGTGGTCCGCATCCTTTTCTCCCCGCAGGGCAGCAATAATCTCGGCTTCGCTGAGGGTGCCGGCTGCACTCACCAGGTTGGGGAAGCCAGTGTAATTGGAGCCGGAGCGGTAAGCGCCATCCTTACCCATGCCATCCCAGCCGTGGCAGGTGACACAGCGCCAGGTATCCGGGCCGGAACGTGTGTTGGTGGACTGGCGCGCCCAGAGCGGCTGATTGCCAGCCGGGGCAGATTGCCCGGTGACGATACTCCAGTCATCATAAAGCTGCGCTCCATTGGGGATGTTGGGTCCATCTTGGGCGGGCGGAGCAGCCAGGGCCGCGCCGACACCCATCATCAGGGCCAAGATTACGAGAATTGCACCGGTGAATTGTAACCGCCTCATTACGCACTCCTCGCCAGTCAGATATTGAACTGCAATCGCTATTTCCACCTCGTTGCCCCCAACAACAAAATTATACAACATTAACCCTGTTTTCAGATAGGATTTAATTAGTGATTGTGGGTAATTTAATGGTGATTACTTTTGGCTTGTAGATACAGAGGAAAATCATGTAGGGCATGGAAACGCCCATCCAGTTCATAATCAATGGTTGTATTCGAGACCGGGTCGCTGGTTGCGCCAGCAGCTTTTCGAAGCCAGTGGCGAGCCGATCGCAGGACGGAAAAACCAGAAAAACATTTAGGAGATTATTTCTGTTCAACCATTTGTTGCAGGTCGTTATCCGGACCTTCCGAATCCGACCTTCCGCCTGGCGAGCGGTTATAATTCAGGCATGAGCAAAATTCAAACCCTCGAAATTACCAGCCTGGCCTATGGCGGAGATGGCTTTGGCCGTCTGCCGGATGGCCGGGCCTGTTTTGTCCCTTTCACCCTGCCCGGCGAAGAGGTACGGGTGGCTTTAACAGAAGAGAAAAAAGGCCACGCCCGCGCCCGCCTGCTGGAGGTATTGCGGCCCTCGGCAGAGCGCATCCCCGCCCCCTGCCGGCACTTTGGCATCTGTGGCGGCTGCCACTATCAGCACCTGCCCTACCCGGCCCAACTGGCAGCCAAACAACGCATCTTCAGCGAGCAGCTCAGCCGGATTGCGGGCATCACCAATCCACCGTTGCTGCCCATTGTGCCCTCGCCGCACTGCTGGAATTATCGCAACACCGTGCAATTCAGCCTCAGCCCGGCGGGTAAACCCGGTTACCTGGCGGCAGGCAGCCATACTGTGATCGAGATTGAAGAATGCCTGCTGCCGGAACCCGCCCTGAACGACTTTTGGCCCTCCTTGGACCTGGAAGCCGTGCCAGATATCGAGCGGGTGGAGCTTCGCCTGGGAACCGGCGAGGATATCCTGGTTACTTTTGAATCCTCCGAGGCGTATGTGCCAGATTTTGAGTTCAGTACCGAGGCGGATGTTTCCGTGGTCCACCTCAGCCCGGATGGGATTGTATTGCTGGCAGGAGATGACTTCACCCGGCTGGATGTGCTGGGACGGACGTTTCGCGTTTCCGCCGGCTCATTCTTCCAGGTCAACACCGCGCAGGCGGAGGTGATGGTGCAGCACCTGCTGGAACTTCTGCCCGTCACGCCGCAAACCAGCCTGCTGGACGTATTTTGTGGGGTGGGTCTGTTCAGTGCTTTTTTTGCCGGGCGCGCCGGAAAGGTGACGGGCATTGAACTCTCCGAGTCGGCCTGCCGGGATTTTGCAGTCAACCTGGATGAATTTGAAAACGTCTCGCTCTACCAGGGGCCTGCGGAGGTGGTGCTGCCGGGGTTGGATTTCCCGGTGGATAGCGTGATCGTTGACCCACCGCGCGCCGGGCTGGCCCTCCCGGCCCTGGATGCCCTGTTGATCCTCTCCCCCGCCCGGCTGGTTTACATCTCCTGTGATCCCTCCACCCTGGCGCGGGATGCCAGGCGCCTGCTGGCGGGCGGCTACCGACTGGTACAGGCTACACCCTTTGATCTATTCCCGCAGACCTTTCATATTGAATCCATCTCCCTGTTTGAGAAGCTGTAATCACCGGGATTACTGAGAACGCCAACCGATGCTGAACATTTGCGGGGAACTGGTGTAGATCCCGATATTGGATCCGGCTTTCTTCCCGGGAATGCATCGGATTGCATGGAATTGCGTATATATCAGTAGGAGGAACGATGGAAGCTCTTGGAATTTTTACTGCTTTTGGGCTTTCGGCCAGCGCGGGGTTGAATGCCTACATCCCGCTGCTTGCCGTGGCATTGCTGGCGCGCTTTACGAACCTCATCCACCTCAAAGCGCCCTGGGATGGCATCACCAGTTGGTGGATCATCGGACTATTAATTTTTCTCTCAGCCATTGAATTCGTGGCGGATAAGATCCCGGCGGTGGACCATGTCAATGATGTCATCATGACCTTCATCCGCCCGGCAGCCGGGGCAATCGTCTTTGCAGCCAGCACCAGCGTGATTGAGATGAACACCGTCTTTGCCCTGGCAATGGGTTTGCTGGTAGCCGGCAGTGTCCATGCCGTCAAGGCCACCGCCCGCCCGGTGGTAACCGTTTCCACCGGGGGCACCGGCAACGCCCTGATGAGCCTGGCCGAGGATACGGTTTCAACGGCGGTTTCGATCGTCTCAATCGTCTGGCCGTATGTGGCCGCATTTTTCGTCTTGCTGGGCTTCTTCCTGATCATCCTGTGGCTGGTGCGGCGCAGCCAAAAACACAAGCACGAGGCAGCCTAAGCTTCCAGATTCACCTCTTCCAGGCGCAGGTTGTTCTGCTCGGAAAACCAATTTTGCAATTCCAATAAAGCCCGGCGGGCATTCTCCCGCCGGGTTTCGTCTAACTCCAGGGCGGCAAATTCATCCTCATCCAGCACCTGCATCCGCCCATCCGGGTAAACCAGCAGATCAAGCGCCAGGTCCACATAGGAGACGGTATCCGGTCCAAATTCAGCTGGCAGGCTGATGTTGCAATACCAGCCCTTGATTCTGCCATCTCCCTTATCGTGAATTTCATAGAGGTTATACCAGCGGTCGGCATAATAAATCTCGATAAAGGGATCCCCTTCCCCCAGCAGGATACCGTGGAACATCATCTCCGGTCGGTTGAATCCCGCCACCAGCAAAACCGCCCGCTCCGTCACTTTGAGAACTTTGGCCTCATAGCGCCAGGTTTCCCGGCCCTCCACGTCTAATTTGAGGACAGAAATCATTTGCCCCGCTTCGATCATGCTTCCTCCGTGGGTGGCAGGGGAAGAATTTCCTCCGGCCGCAGGGTAAAATCCAACCGCTCACCCACGGGCGGAGCCACGGGGAGTAGAAATTCCAGCCGCTGGCCGCCGGGACATAGCAAGGCTATGCGAAACCCCTGCCCGCGGAAGGCAACATCTTGTACCACGGCTTGCCCCCGGTTGAGTTCCCCCTCCGGCGGGATGATGGCGGCAGTCGGTCGGATGACGACCGTCAGGGTATCACCCGCCTGGAGCGCTGACCTGGCCGCATGGGTGGTACGCAAAAGCCCAAGGCAGGTATTCACTTCCAGGGGGTGCGTGTGGATGACCTCACCCGTCAACTGGTTGCCCAAGCCCAGGAATTGAGCCGCCCAGGCGGACGCAGGTTCGGCATACACCTGCTGCGGTGGGCCGCTCTGCTCCACCCGGCCATTGTGCAACAGGATGAGGCGGTCCGCCAGGCCAAAGGCTTCTTCCTGATCGTGTGTCACATAAATGGCGGGGATGCCGGTCTGGTGCAGCAACTCGTGCAGTTCACCGATCAATTGCTCCCGCAGGTTCCGGTCGAGGGCACCCAGCGGTTCATCCAGCATCAACAGGCGCGGTCGGGGCGCCAGGGCGCGCGCCAGCGCCACCCGCTGCTGCTCGCCACCCGAGAGGTCGGTCACTTTCCGGTTGCCAAAGCCCGCCAGGTTCACCTGCTCCAGCGCAGCTTGAACCTCGGCAGCCATTTCCGGCTGGCTCTTGTGCTGCATCTTGAGGCCAAAGGCCACATTCTCGGCCACCGTCCGGTGCGGGAAGAGGGCATAATCCTGGAACATCAGGCCAAACTGGCGCAAATGCACCGGCACCCCGCTGAGATCTTCCCCGTTCCACAGTACCTGGCCGCTCTCGGCTGGCTCCAGCCCGGCGATGATGCGCAGCAGGGTGCTCTTCCCGCTGCCGGAAGCCCCCAACAGGCAAACGGTCTCTCCCCCGGCAACGCTGAAAGACACCCCGCACAACAGGGGTTTACCCTCATAAGATTTGGTGACGTTGCGAACTTCCAGCATGGGTTTACAAGCCTGCCACGCCCAACCCCACTGTGATCACCAGCAAGATCAACAGCAGCAGGATAATCAGAATGCTGACGGCTTTGCTGCGCAAGATGGTGCCTGCCGGGCCGATGGCAGTTGAAGCCAGGCTGAGCAGCAATGCACTGACCCCGAGAACGATGAAGAAAGCACCACCGGCCGCCCAGGCCAACCCCGCTCCCTGGCCCAGGCCAAGGTAGATAAGGGCTGAACCCACTGCCAGCGCCACAAAGGGTAATAAAATCTCACCGCGACGGGGTTTCATATCTGCCTCCTCAACAAAACCGGACAGGGTATTTCACCCTGTCCAGTAATTCTAACCCAGATGCGCCAGTTGATCGCGCAATTTCGCCGCTGTTTCCTGGCTGGCAGCCAGGCGCTGGCGTTCCTTTTCCACCACCGGGGGCGGGGCTTTCTCGGCAAAGGTGCTGGCGAGCAGGGTCTCCAGGCGGGCAATCTGCCCCAGGGTATCGGCCAGTTCCTTTTCCAGGCGGG
>CALESS010000576.1 GCA_937907495.1 uncultured Anaerolineaceae bacterium | reverse complement strand
AATACCGTCAACGTGACGAAGCGCCCCTACTATATGCTGGATAACCCCACAAAAGATTGGGTGGACCGCATCTCCTATGACAAATCCAAATTCACCACGGTCGGTCAATATCAAGATCACCCGGTGGTGATGGTGACCTGGCTGGGGGCCGAGGCGTATTGCCACTCGGTCGGCCGGCGCTTGCCGACCGAAGCCGAGTGGGAAATGGCCGCCCGCGGCCAGACCAACAACCTTTACCCCTGGGGAAATTCATGGGTGAATGCCAACGCTAATTCCGGCCAATATGATGCCTACAAACAAACCGCGCCGGTGGGAAGTTTTCCCGAAGGCATCAGCCCGTATGGTGCGCTGGATCTGGTCGGTAATGTTTGGGAGTGGACACAGGACTGGTACGACGCCACCTATTACACCTATTCACCTTCTGAGAATCCAGGCGGGGCGGAGACGGGCATCGAGCGGGTGATGCGGGGTGGTGCCTGGGTGAACCTGAAGAAGGATCTAAAGGCCACCACTCGCGGCAGATACGGCCCATGGGGCAGTTGGTTACACATCGGCTTCCGCTGTGTGCGCGGAGATGGGGAGTAATCTTTTTCAGCCGTCTCCCTCTTTAGCAGACCGCTCATCCCTCCCCCTACCCCGCCAGCAACAGCGCCGCCAGGCCCACCAGCAAACCGATGACCAGGCTGTAGGGCAAGGTTTTGCGCAGCACCTGTCCCTCCTGGCCGGCCAGCCCCACATTGCTGCAACCCACAATTAATTTGGCGGGGGCAATCATGCTGCCCAGCGAGCCGCCGGCCGTCTGGGCGGCCACGAGCACCACCGGCAGGGCGGCGATGAGCGCGGCCACCTGCTTCTGCAGCGAGACAAACAGCACGTTGGAATTGGTGTTGCTGCTGGTGGCAAAAGTGCCCAGCATACCGATGAGCGGGGAAACCAGCGGAAAGAGGCGTCCGGTCAACTGGCTGAGACCCTCGGCCAGCAATTGCGTCATGCCGGTGTGATCCATCAGCACGGAAAGGCCAACGGTGAAGATGATGCCCAGGGTCGCCGGGAACGCCGCCTGGAAGGTCTGCCCCGCAGCCTCACGCAGCATCCCCGGAGCGGAAAGCCGCAACCGGGCAAAAATCAGCAGGCTGAGCAGGATGGTCACCACCAGCAGTGTGCCCGGATGAGCAAACCAGCGGAATCCCTGGCCAAAGCCGGCGGGTGTGAGGAAACCCGTACGGGTAATCACCTGCGGGAACGGTTGGCGCCACAGGAAAGGGAACAACAGGCGGTGGATGGGGCCTTCGATGAACACCGCCAGGGTGAGAACGGCCAATCCCCCATAACTGGCAAGCGTGCCCCACAGCGGGCGGGGAAAGCTGGAAGCCTTAACCCGCCGCCGTCCGTTGCGTGAAAGCAGCACGCCCAGCCAGACACCCATCAGTGAGGCTCCCAGGCCGGAAAGCGGCAGCAACCCCGCCCTTGCCAGGCCATATTGCATCAATCCCATGCCCACCCCCAGCAGCAGCACCCGTTTCCAACGCCGCAGCTCCCCCAGCACATGCGCCGCGGCCAGACCGCACAGGATGCATAGCAAACCCATCAGCAACCCGGCGTAGGGGATGATTTCGGCTTCCGGGAGGCCGGAAAGGCTGACCAGGCTCTGAAAGACCACCCCCATGTTGCCAAAGGTCACCGACCAGGAGTGGCCGATGGCGGAAGCCACCACCGCCACCAACGGTGAGACCCCCACACTGACCAGCATCGGCGCGGCTACGGCAATGGGCAGGCCAAAACCGGCAATGCCCTCGAGGATGGAGCTGAATGGCCAGGCCAGCAAAATGACCAGCATCGAGCGATCCGGGACCAGTTGAGTGAGCCAATCCGTGAGGGCCTGGATTCCGCCAACCTGGTAGTTGAGGTAATACAGCAACAGTGCCGGCCAGAGCAGCGCCAGCACATACAGTGAAAAGAGCAACCCCTTGAGTTGGGAGACCCACAGTACCTGCGGGGTGAGACCAAAAGCAGCCGCAGCGATCCCCAGGGCAGCCAGCCAACTGACAAAGCCGGCGCGTTTTCCACTCCATTTGAGGACGGTCATCAGGAAGAGCAGCAGGGCAATCGGCAGAGCCGCCAGGAAGATTTGCATAATGGGGGTGGTGTAGTTCCTTCTGGATGAAATGAGGTGAGCGGGATGGACGACCTTCAGAAATACACTGATCTGCGGCTTATAACGGCAGGGAGAGCATCTCCTTGCGGACGGTGCGGTAGAGGCTGTCGGCTTTCAGTTCGCTTAGGGAAAGACATTCAGCCTCCAGATTATCTGCCAGCACCTGGGCCAGGCCCTGGTCAAAGGCAGCATGTTCCATGTTAATCACCACACTATGCACCTGCTCCTGCGCAATCCGCCCGGCGATCTGGCGGGCCTCCTCCTGCGGGGGTTGGTGCCCCATCGAAACATTGCCCGCTCCATCCGTCAACACGATCAGCAGCGGCATCACATCCGGGTGCAAGATTTTCTCTTTGCGCAGGGTGTCATAGGCCATTTGCAGCCCGGCGGAGAGCGGGGTCTTGCCGCCGACCGGAATCTCACTCAGGGCGCGTTCAGCCAGCATCACCGAATTGGTGGGCGGCAGGATGAGGGTGGCCTTGTCCTTCTGGAAGACGATCAACCCTACCCGGTCACGGCGCTGATAGGCATCCGTCAACAGCGAGAGGATGGCGCCCTTGGTGGCGGCCATGCGTTCGGCAACAGCCATAGACCACGAAGCATCCACCAAAAACAGTACCAGGTTGGCCGCCCGCCGGACGCGCACTTTGCGCATGTAATCTGAAGAGCGCACGGCAAAGGCCACCTGCTTGCGCTGTTCCGTCCGCTGACGTTGAAAAGGAGCGGCAGCCCGCAGGGTGGCATCGAAAGCCAGGTCGTACGGATTTTCCGGTGAGGGCCGGGATTGGATGTAGCGGCCGCGCTTGCGATCGGTGCGGGTGCGGGAGCGCCGGCCGGAGTGGTGGCGGAACATTTTATCCAGCGGGGTATCCAGGCGGCGCGGGGAAAACTCCTCGCCAG
>CALESS010000575.1 GCA_937907495.1 uncultured Anaerolineaceae bacterium | reverse complement strand
ACACTTTTTTGAAGAATCATTCGTAGGAGGTTTTATGGCAGGACGTAAATTGGGCCGCGGTGTTGCGATCGTCGGTGCGGGAATGACCAAGTTTGGCACCTTCCGTTGCCGAAGCAGCCGCGAGATGTTCGTAACAGCCTTCCAGGAGATGCTGACCAGCATTGACAAAGGTGTTGACGCCAAGGATATCCAGGCGCTCTTCATTGGGAATTATTCCAGTGACCTGTTTGAGAACCAGGGGCATACTGCGCCCATCATGGCGGATTGGGCTGGCCTCACCCCCCGCCCGGCAACCCGCGTGGAAGATGCCTGTGCCAGCGGGGGCGCTGCCCTCCGCCAGGGTGTAATGGCGATTGCTTCCGGCATGTATGATATGGTGCTGGTGGGCGGTATTGAAAAAATGACCGACCTGCCCACGGAACGGGTGACGGATACCCTCGGCACTGCCGCAGATTCCATCTATGAAATCCCGGCGGGTTTCACCTTCCCAGGGTTTTATGCCGCCATGGCCTCGGCTTACATGCATGCTTATGGTGCTACTCCGCAAACGTTCATGAAGGTGGGCATCAAAAACCATGAGAACGGCGCCCTGAATGACAAGGCCCAGTTTGGCATGCGCATTGCGGATATCATGGAAGCCCGCAAGGCCTCGGCGGTTAAAAAGGGCCTGCCGATGCCCACCTGGCAGACTGAACTTGATTTTTTGAGCGATGACCGCGGCAATCCGCTGGTGGCCTGGCCGATGCGTCTTTACGACTGCTCCCCGGTTTCGGATGGTGCAGCCACCCTGCTGCTGGTCAGTGATGAACTCGCCAGCCGCTTCACGGATGCCCCGCTGCACATCATCGGCAGCGGACAGGCCAGCGATGGCGCTCTGCACAGCCGCCCGACTCTGACCTCCATCCCATCCGCCCGCCTGGCGGCAAAAGAAGCCTTCGAAATGGCCGGGTTGACCCCGGATGATGTGGATACCGCCGAAGTGCATGATTGCTTCACCATTGCGGAAATAATGGCTACAGAAGACCTGGGCTTCTTCGCCCCGGGAACCGGCGGCAAGGCTGCTGAAGAGGGCGAAACTGCCCGCACGGGCCGCCACCCGATCAATACCTCCGGCGGCCTGAAATCCAAAGGCCACCCGGTGGGCGCCTCCGGTGTGGGCCAGGTCGTGGAAATCTGGAAACAGTTGCGCGGCACGGCTGGCGAACGCCAGCTCCCCGGCAGCCCCTCCGTGGGCCTGACCCATAACGTGGGCGGCACCGGCCAGACCTGCACCGTGCACATCTTTGAGCGGAGATAAACCATGGCAATTGATATCAATAGTTACGACTTTTACGCCGGCCTGGGCCAGCACAAATTGTTGGGCTCGCGTGAACTTTCCAGCGGACAGGTGTTTTTACCCCCCCGCATGTTGGACCCCCAGACCCTGGCCGGGGATATGGAGTGGGTGGAGTTTTCTGGCAAGGGAAAATTGGTTGCCTATACGGTAATTTATGTCGGTTCCACCGCCATGATCAACGCCGGTTACGACCGCAAGAATCCTTATTGCGTGGGAATTGTGGAAACCGAAGAAGGCCCGCGCATCAGCGCCCAAATTATGGATGTGGATGTCAGCAAGCCGGAATCAATCCAGATTGGGATGCCCCTGGAAGTTGTGTTCATTGAGCGGGGCGAAGGCGAAGCCAAAAAGACCTTCCTTGGCTTCAAACCCGCCGCCTGAAAGACCTGCCTTGGCAAACCACCCCGGATGGTGGAGTAAGCCGAAAGTGACCAGACATGCCGCGAATTGAAGCCAATGGAGTTGAACTCTACTACGAACTGCACGGACCGCAGACGGAAGGCACGCCCGTATTGGTGCTTTCCAACGGTATTCTGATGTCCACCGCCAGTTGGGGGTTCAATCTGCCGGGGCTTGCCAGGCATCTGCGCGTGTTGTTATATGATTGCCGCGGCATGTGGCGCTCGGAGCACCCCGTCGGGCCCTATACCATGACCCTGCACGCCATGGACCTGGCGGCCCTGCTGGATAAACTATCCATTCCCCAGGCCATCATCGGCGGCATCTCCTACGGGGCAGAGATCAGCATGGCTTTTGCCCTGCAATTTCCCCAGCGTACCCGGGCGCTCATTTTAAGCTCCGCTGTCAGCCAGGTGGACCCGGTTTTGGAGGGCGTCGTCCGTACCTGGGCAGAAGCAGCCAGAGCGGCAGACCCCCGCCGGCTTTTCGAGGTCACCGCCCCCTGGAATTTCTCCGATGGCTGGATGGCTGCCAACCGGGCAGCGGTAGCGGCGGCGGCCAGCCGCTACAGTGAGCTGGATTTCACCGCCCTGCAGGAGCTGATTGCCTGCTTTATGAAGTTGAACCTGACCACCAACCTGCCGCGCATCACCGCCCCGGCGCTGGTGATGGTGGGGGAGCAGGATATCCTCAAGCCCCGCCGCTATTCCGAGATCATTGCCAGCGGCATCCCCGGGGCACAATTGGCGGTTGTGCCGGGTGCGGGGCATGCCCTGTGCATGGAAAACCCGCTTGTTTTTAATGCATTAACCCTGGGCTTTGCCCTGCAGAACTGGGATTGAGGGAGAAGATGGTGAATTTTTGGGTCGGGCAGCATGTCAGTGTAGAGCGGGTGGTGACAGAAGGAGATCTGACTGTCATCCACCAATTTGTGCTGGAAAATCCGCCAGCCTGCGGAGAACCCATTATCGGTTCCAGCGGGCAGTGGAGCGGCCAGGAGGTGTTGATTGGCAGCCTGATTAATGGCTTGCTCAACATCTGCCTGCCCGGCCCGGGGAGCACCCTGCTCAGCCAGCAATTTGAATACCTGGCTGCCGTCAACCCTGGAGATACCCTGACCGCCCGGGTGGAAGTGATCACCTGGCAGCCGGAGAAGCGTCTGGTAACACTCAAGACAGACTGCTTCAATCAAGCTCGAAAACAGATACTCACCGGTCAGGCCGTGTTGGTAGTAGCCGCAGCCTCAACGACCTGAATATCCCGCCAACCGGCGGTGGATGAAAGGAGGCAGTTATAACCGGAGATAAGACAATTATGAGAAACACCCGTTTTCTAATCGGTTCTATAATCGCTATATCACAAATTTTCTGGAGGAAATGATGAAGAAGCTGTTTACCATGATCACCGTGCTCGTCCTCGCCAGCATGATGCTGGCAGCCTGCACCACCCCCACCGCGGAGCCCACCGTTGAACCCACCGCGGTTCCCACCCAGGCCCCGATGGATAAACCCACCGAGGTTCCGACCGAAGCCCCGACCGCTGCCCCCACCGAAGTTCCGTTGGGCCCCGTGTTGAAGATCGGCCAGATCACCTCCGCCTCCGGCGCCATGGCCCTCTATAGCTTGCAGCAGCAGCGCGGCTTCCAGCTCGGCCTGGAATACGCCTCCGGCGGCAAGATGGACTCGGAAGGCCGCTATATCATCGCCAACCGCCCGGTCGAAGTCATCGTCAAGGATGACGAACTCACGCCCGATAAGGGTGTTGCCCTGGCCCGTGAGCTGATCGAAAAAGACGGCGTTGAAATCCTGCAGGGACCTGTCAGCTCCGCCGTTGCGGTTGCCCTGACCACCGTGGCCCTGGAAAACAAAATGATCCTGATGATTGACCCCGCCGCTTCTGCTTTCACGACGGGCGCCAACTTCAATCCCTATGTCTTCCGCACCTCCCGCACCAGTTATGATGACACCCTGGTGATCGCCAAGTACCTGGTGGAAAACGTCAGCACCAAGTTTGCCCATATCTACATTGATAATGCCTTCGGGCAGGGCAGCGAAGTAGCCCTCGAATTTGCAGTCGGCAAGTATGGCGGCGAAGTGGTTGCCCCCATCCCCGCTCCCGCAGAAACCACCGATTACACTGCCTACATTCAGCAGGCGATGGACTCGGACGCGGGCTGCCTCTTCCTGACCTGGTCTGGCATCGGGTATGTTACGCTCTTCCAACAGTTGACCGACATGGGCACCCTGGAAGATATGACCGTTTCGACCGGCTTCGGCGATAACGCCTCCTTTGCTGCCGTCTACGGCAACGCCATCGGCACGGTTGGTTTGAACGTCTACCACTACACCGTCCCCAGCAACCCCGTCAATGACTTCCTCGTGGCCCGCCACCTGGAACTCTTCAATGAGCCCCCGGATCTGTTCACTGCCGGTGGTATGGCCTCCGCCATCGCCCTGGCTGCTGCCCTGGAGAAGACCGGCGGTGATGCCAGCGGTGATGCGATGATCCCCGCCCTCGAAGGCCTGATGTTCGATGGCCCCAAGGGCACCTACCACATCCGCCCCGGCGATCATGTCTGCGAACAGCCGATGAACATCCTCAAGCTGGTCAACGTCAATCCCGATTCCGATGGTGATGGCGTCAACGATTACAAGTTCTTCGAAACCGTTTACGTCAGCGAATACAACGAACTGGATATCCCCTGCACGCTCACCGGCGACTATGCTTCTCGCTGTGACATGAACAAGTAACACTGGTGTAAGCTGAAAAATTGGCGGGTAAGGGTGGCAACACCCTTACCTGCCAAACCTTCATCGCTCCGGTCTTTGGGCCGCGGGCGAACTGCCATAATCTTTTTATTTCAACAAGGATAACTGGATGGAGTCTGAAAACAAAACCATTCTCGAAGCGAGACATTTACGCAAAGAATTTGGCGGATTGGTAGCTGTGGATGATGTCAGTCTGGCCATCCAGGAATTCAGTCTGCACTCGATCATCGGCCCCAATGGGGCGGGCAAAACCACCCTCTTTAACATGATTTCGGGGGTGCTCCGTCCCACCCGCGGCGAGGTGATCTTTAAGGGCCGCAACATCACCCATCTGCCGGTTCACCGCATCGCCCACGAGGGCATTGGCCGTTCATTCCAGATCACCAACATCTTCCCCACCCTCAGTGTGATGGAGAATATCCGCCTCTCTGCCCAGGCAATGGGGAACGATAATTTGAACCTCTTTAAATCCGTGAGTGATTTGAAGAAATACATCCTCAAGGCGGAAGAGGTGATGGACCTGGTCGGCTTGCGCGGCCGGGAATCTGCGCTGGCGTTGAACCTTTCACACGGGGAGAAGCGCAAGCTGGAAATTGGCATCATGCTGGCTTCAGATCCGGCATTGTTGCTGCTGGATGAGCCTACCGCTGGCATGTCCAGCGAGCAAGTGCCAGCCCTGTTGGAGATTATTATGAAAATTCGCAGCCTGGGTACCAAGACCATCGTCCTGGTGGAACACCGCATGGACATGGTAATGAGTATTTCAGACCGCATTACCGTCATGCACCTGGGGAATGTGCTGGCGGAGGGCACGCCGCGCGAAATTTCCAATACCCAGTCCGTCCAGGATGCTTACCTGGGGGCATTGTACGGCGATATTACCGGAAAGAAGGAGGCCTGAGTGGAGCCTATCCTCACGCTTGATTCCATCCATACATTTATCGGTCAGTTCCACATCCTCGAGGGGGTATCCATCAGCGTCCCGCGGGATAGCATCACCGTCTTGCTGGGCCGCAACGGAGCAGGCAAGACGACGACCCTCAAATCCATCCTGGGGCTTACCCCGCCGCGTCACGGCAAGGTAATCTTTGACGGGCTGGAGGTGCAGGGCAAACGGGCCTATGATATCGCCAATTTAGGCATCGGCTATGTACCGGAGCATCGGGCGGTTTTCCGTAACTTATCCGTAATGGAAAACCTGAAAATTGCGGAGAAAAAACGCGGTGACCTGGATCGCAAGGC
>CALESS010000574.1 GCA_937907495.1 uncultured Anaerolineaceae bacterium | reverse complement strand
AGTAAGACTTGTTTTTCTTCCAGCGAAGTTTTCAAGCGAATTTCAGCCATTTTTCGGGCAGTGATATTTTGGATGATCAAGATCACCTCACTATCGCCGCTGTGGACAACCCGCACCTCATAGTAATCCCTGGCATCGGATCGAATACATTCAAACTCAAATGTCTGGATTTTCGAGTGGTTGAGGGCTTTTTGGAAAGCCTCACGCGCCCGCAACCGGGCTTCCGGGGGGAAGAAAGCTTCCAGCGGCTGGCCAATGAACTCGGACTGCGGAAGAAATGTGACAAAATTATCGTGAAATGAGTAATCAATAATCTCGCCAGAATGGTTGAGGCGGAATATGAGATCCGGGATGGCGTTCAGCAGCGCCAGGTGGCGGGCTTCCATCTGGGTGACGAGCTGATGCTCGTGCTGCAGGTTGAGCGTCCGCTCCTCCACCCGCTGTTCAAGGTTGATGTTCATCGAGAGCAGCGAGTTCTGTTGCAACTGAAGTTGTTCCGCCATCAGGTTGAACATGCGCGCCAACTGCCCGATTTCATCCGGAGAATTCAAGCGGATGCGAAAATCCAAATCGCCTGCGGCCAGGTGAGCCGCACCTTCCTGCACAGATTCGATGTTTCTCAGGAAAAGCCGGCCCATGAAATAACGAATAATGAGGATGGCGATGAGGAAAAGTACAAATAATCCGGCGGGCAATAAATAGGCGATCAGACGGCTGGTGGCAAAAATCTCCGATTTTGGCACTTCATTGATTGCAATCCAGCCGGTTGCCGGGATGGCGGTGGTCTGGCAGAACACTTTCCTGCCGTTGAAGTCTTCCGTAGCGCCATACCATTCATTATTTTCGGATTGAAGGACAGCCATATATTCCGGCCGGCCGGAGATGTTTTGGGATGAAAGGAGGGTGCTGCCATCTGAATGGGAGACCACATAGCCGTTTTTATCCACAATGTAAGAGTTTCCACCTTCTCCCAGGTCATTGCGGGTCAGCACACGTTGGATCACATCCATCTTAAATCGTATCGCCAGCACCCCGGGCTTGCGGGTGGGAACTGCATAGATGATATACAGCTCATCCTGCGGGGAGATTTGCAGGGGTGTGTAGTATTCCCTGCCGGTTTGAGCCTGGCGGAACCACTCGGATTGAGGAATGGTGAAGAGGTTGCCCAACAGGGTTTTCTGGCTGGCGGCATTTGCAAGGATGTGCCCCGTTTCATCCAGGTAAATGATTTCCAGAATTTCCGGATTCATTTGCAAGAATTCGTTTAGCACCTGGGAGTTGCTGGTCAGCTCATCGGTGCCCAGTAAATCAATGCCGCGCAGCAATTCCCGGTTATTATCGAGGTATGCATCAATGGTTGTGGCTGTGTTTCGGGCGGCCTCAGCCTGGCGCACCTGCCAAAAATTCGTTTCTGCCCGGCGCACAAAACCAAAAATGACCAGGATTAAAATGACCAGAATGGACATGAAGATGCTGATCAGCAAGACCATCAGGCGCGAGCGGAGACGGAGAAATGAATTTGGGGGCGTGCTCGTGGAATAGGAGTTAGCCGGGGGAGCAGTCTGGTTCATGGTCGGGTCACCGGTTCCGCCTGGAGAAACTGGTCCCAGGCGGCATCGAACAGGAGCTGCCCTTCGGGCGACAGCGGCAGCAGGATTTCTGCATTTTCCAGGCTCTCGAGGGGCGGGAAAATGGCCAGGTTCTCTCGAATTTCAGCAGCAATTAAGGGCAGGGCCAGTTCATTGACGGAGGCGTAATAAGAGCCGTTCGTAATGGTTGCTGCCACCTCCGGGCGCATCAAGTAGTTGATGAAAACTTCAGCGGTGTATTGGCTGTGCGTGGTTACCGGAACCACATAATTATCACCCCACAACAACGCCCCATCCTGTGGATAAACGAACTGGATGAAAGGTGACATTTCTTGCCCTTGCAGCACGTCCCCGGCATAGCCCATTGCAAGAATCACCTCGCCGCTCGCCAATGCCGCCGCGGAAGAGATCGGGTCAAACACTTCCAGCT
>CALESS010000573.1 GCA_937907495.1 uncultured Anaerolineaceae bacterium | reverse complement strand
CCCGGCAGCCTGGCCTTCGCTTTGAGGGAATCCGGGCGGGCAGCGCGCAAGACGAAAATAGACTGGCGGGTCTCCATCCGCGAGAAATTTGGCGAAGCGAGGGAAGCAATCGCCAATTTTTCCCGTAATTCCTGGCGCGAGATCCGGGGTGAACCGCTGGCGATTGTCGGTCTGGTCATGGTGGCGGGGTTGATCGCAGCTTCAATCGTGGTGCTGATTAAGATCCCGTATGACCCGATCGGACAAGGGTGGGCGCGCTCAAATCTGACGGGAAAACCCACCCGGGCCAAATTGGCATTGCCGGGCTGGATCAACTGGTTCCGGAAAGATGATTTACCCTCCACGATTGTCCTGGATAGTACACAGGGGCAGGCAGTGAGTCGGTTAATTGATGATGGGACGACCCGGCGCATGCAGATGGATTTTAGCTTTGATTACCCCTACCAGGAGTTTCCGAGTGAAATAGCGTTATATGTAACCAGCCGATATGATATTAAGAAACCGCTGATTGCTGTGACCTGGATCACACCGGACGGGAGAGTGTTTCCGTTAAAGAATGCTTCGGTTGATAAAGAGCTGACCTATCTGCTTGAAGACCAGGTTCCCTTTCGCAAGGCGGTGAGCCAGAACAAGAACTGGCAGAAATGGTTTGTCTCCGAAGGGAATTATCCCACGCCGGCATACTACATCTTATTCGCTGATCCGGAATTGGATGAAGCAAAAGCCTTGAGAGGAACTTATGGCCTGAGGATTGAAGGCTATTTGTTTGAGGAGAATAGCGCTCTGGATGTGGAATTGGTCGTGTTTGGCCAGGTGGAAGGGCTGGCGGGGACGGATAACTTAAGGCGTGATCTGCTCATCCCGTTGTTATGGGGCCTGCCATTTGCGCTGATCATCGGTATCGTGGGTGCAGTCCTGACCACGATTTTGTCGCTCATCGTGGCGGCAACCAGCGCCTGGTCTGGGGGTTGGATTGACGCATTCATGCAGCGGGTGATTGAAGCCAACCTGGTACTGCCAGTAATGGCAATCGGGGTGTTGCTCTACGCCTATTATGGCTTCAATTTGTGGTTGGTATTGGGATTGATTGTACTGCTGAACGTTCTAGGCGCGCCCACCAAGGCGTTTCGAGCGGCATTCCTGCAAGTGAAGGAATCTGCTTACGTGGAGGCAGCCCGGGCCTATGGCGCTGGGGACCTGCGGATTATCACCCGCTATTTAATCCCCCGCATCTTGCCGGTGATGATCCCGCAAATCGTGATTTTGATCCCCAATTTCTTTTTCCTGGAAGCAACCCTGGCGATTTTCAGCATCAGTGACAACCGGTACCCGACGTGGGGGCGCATCATCTATGACGCATTACAGTATGGGGCAACCTACGGCTCCCGGCTGTGGGTGTTGCAACCGATTGTGCTGATGCTGGTGACGGGGCTATCCTTTGTGCTGCTTGGATTTGCCTTGAATCGGATGCTAAACCCTCGCATGAAGCAGGTATAGTGTCCGCAGTGAATTGGGACAGGGCATTCAGGAAGTCAGTCTCTTTACTGCCCCCAATGGAGGTGTTTTATTCCAACCTGTGTGGGCGCGGCGGAAAACGTTTGAATGCCGTTATAATTAACCGGGATGAAAACGACCCTGATTCAGCTTGAAGAACATGACGATATCATCTCCGTCCAGGACCGCCTGGCCTGGGCGGATTCGGCGCGGGTGGTTCTGATCTGGCCGGAGGAGGGGCGGATTTTGACCCGGCTGTTGGACCTGGTGCTTTTACAGCGCCTGGGACGCCAGCAGGGCGTGCAAATTGGGCTGGTTTGCCGGGACCCGGAAGTGATTGAACATGCCCGGGACCTTGGGATTCCGCTTTTTCGCAGCCAAAAACGGGCACTGAAGGGCATCTGGCGCCGGAAACCGCAACGATTGCGATTGTTGCGTCCACGACGCAGCAGCCCGAGACCCCCGGGCGAATTGAGGAAAGAACGACCGGAGCGGGTGCTTCACAGCCAGCCGATTCTGCTGCGGGGGAGCCTGTTTGGATTGGCTTTGTTGGCGGTGGGTGCGCTGGTACTGTTCCTGATCCCGGCTGCCACCATCCTGCTGCCGCTGGAGAAATCTCCCCAGCAGATGGATCTGTCGGTCTGGATTAGTCCAGATTTGGGCGGGCTGACCCTGGCAGGTGGCGTGCCCGCCGAAGTTTTCACGGTTGTAATGGAGGAGCAGGGCGAAATCCCCACCACCGGACGCGTTCTTCTGCCTGACCAAACAGCCAGGGGAGAGGTTGTTTTCACCAATATCACCGAAGCCGCACTCACCATCCCCCAGGGTACGGTGGTGCAGACATTGGCGGCAGCCCCGGTGCGCTTCACCACCCTGCGACCTGTCAGCCTGGCGGCAGGGATCGGTCAGACTGTGACAGTGGACGTGGAAGCAGAACAACCGGGAAGTGGCGGGAATATTGCCGGCTATGAAATTCAAGCCATCCAGGGAACGGTGGGGTTGGCGGCAACCGTGATGAATCCGGAACCGCTGGAGGGTGGCAGCGACCGGTTCGAAGCGGCGCCTTCTGCCGCAGATCAATGGAAACTGCGATCGGAACTCAATACGCGGATGTCTGAGAAAGCAGGGGAGTGGCTGCGGGGGATGAATGTGGAAGGTGCGTTTGTGGTTCCGCAATCCATCCAGGTGGTGAGGGTGATCGAAGAGGAATGGTTCCCCGCCGAGGGGGCCGCGGGAGAAAGCTTGCAACTGCGGTTGAAAGTGGAATACGAGGGTTGGGTGGTGCAGGGAGAGGACCTTCAAAGGGCTATTTCCAACCTGCTGGATGCAAACCTGGAGGATGGAATGACCGGGGTGGAAGATTCGCTGTGGTTTAAGCTCAGTGAAACAACCACCCGGGAAGAAGGCGGGCGGCGTTGGACCCTGACTGCCAAGCGCCAGACCGCACACCGTGTGGAGGCGAGCCAGATTATCGAGAAAATGGTTGGGAAAACCCGGCAAACAGCATTGGAGATTTTGACAACGGAATTTTCCCTGGGAGGGGAAGCAGAAATCTTTGAATCACCGGCCTGGTGGCCCTTTCTCCCGCTGATTGAGAGCCAAATTCGGCTGGAGGTACAATGAACGGGCGGATTCTGGCAGTGGACCCCGGGGATCAACGGATTGGGCTGGCAGTCAGTGATCTCAGCGGTACGATCGCCAACCCGTTGCAGGTCATCCGGCATGTGGCGCGGGCGGTTGATGCAGCGCACATTGCGCAGATCGCCGCAGAGCAGGGGGCAGTGTTGATCGTGGTTGGGCAGCCATTGGACGACGAAGGACAGGTAGGCCCGGCAGCCCGAAAATCCGGGCGGTTGGCGGAAGCAATCCGGCAGCAGACAGATATCCCGGTGGCCTTGTGGGATGAGAGCCTGAGCACGTATGAAGCGAAGGAGGCCCGGCGTCAGATGGGGGTCCGGTTGGAGAAACGCCGGGGTCACCTGGATGAACTGGCGGCGACGGTGTTGCTGCAATCGTACTTAAATGCGCATAGCCAAATATGATTCATAGGAATTATTGAAAGATCCGATGAAAAAACGTCAACAACCAACGATGCGAGGGTGTTTCATCCTGCTATTAGCGCTAGCCTGCGTGTTGAGCGCTGCGGGGGGTTGGGCAGCCAGCGATCTACCGCGCTGGGCCAGCCGGAATTTTGGCGCGGCAAGCCCGCGGCATAGCTGGGGGATGCGGGTATATCTTTCCGCCAGGCTTTATTTGCAACGCTATGACTTGAACCAGCCTGTAAATACATTGGGATCGGAGCAAGATTTTGAAGTGGAAATGGGCGAATCCCCCGGCCAGGTGGCCCAGCGGCTGGAGCAGGCCGGCCTGGTGCGAAGCGCAGAAGCGCTGCGGACTTACCTGATTTATTCCGGGCAGGATACAACGCTGCAAGCCGGTTCATACCGCCTGAGCCCGGCCTGGAATGCGCTGGAAATCGGGCAAAAAATGCAAGATGCCACCCCCACGAGGGTCAGCT
>CALESS010000572.1 GCA_937907495.1 uncultured Anaerolineaceae bacterium | reverse complement strand
TGACCAGGCCGCCGAGGAAAATCAGCAAGGCCCCGGCCATCACCATCCGTCCGCAGGCGGTGCTGCGCTGCTGAATGGCGATTCGCGTCAGGAAGAATGCCCCCACCAGGAACATGAAGACGGGCACAAAGTCGAAAATGGCAATCGAGAGGGGATAGGTTTCCATTATTTATCCTTCTTCTTTTTAACCTTCTTCACCAGCCTTACAATGCCCCACGAAACCGCGGTCAGCGCTCTGGCACAAACCCAAAGCCATACACCCAGGCGCCGGTGTCCTCGCGCTTGTGCTTGCGCAGCACCATTTTGACCCGCGTGCCGGGTTGCACCTCGGCCGGGTCTTCCACCTGCAGGAGGTCCACCATCAGGTGAATGCCGTCATCCAGGCGGATGATGGCCTGGACGCGCGGCAGCGCATCGCCATAGCCCACCGCCGGGAAGCCGACATCATCCAGCGCCACGGTCACCACCTCGCCGGCTTGGGCGCACTGGTAAGGCTCCATGGCGCGGGCGTGGCAGGCCGGGCAGATCAACCCGGTGCGCGGCGGGAAGAACTTCTCACCGCACGCGGTGCAGCGTGTGCCCTCCAGGCGGTAGCGTCCGCCTTTGCTGCGGTACCACAACGCCGAGGAGAAGGTATCCCAGCGCACAAATTGTTCCGGGAATTGGTCGCTCATGCTCACCAGCCTTTCTGAACCACACCCACGACATCCAGCGAGTGGTGGGTACCATAGGAGGTATTGACGCCCACCCTGGCATCCTTCACCTGGCGCTCACCTGCCTGGCCGCGGATTTGCCAGAAGTTCTCCAGCACCCCGGCCTGGAAATCTGATCCGGCGGAGCCATGGCCAAAGGCCGGGCCGCCGCCATAGGTGTTGATCGGGCAGTTGCTGTCCAGCGTCATGCCGCCGGAGAGTACATACTCCTTGCCATGGCCCACCTCGCAGACGCCGAGCGCTTCGATGGCCATCATGCCTTCGTAGGCGGTCAGGTCATGCACCTGCACAAGGTTCACATCTTCACGGCGGATGCCGGCAAATTCGTAGGCTTCGCGGGCCGCGGTCATCAGGCCGGGCAGTTCAGCGAGGTCATACTCTTTCATTCCCTCCACGGGGTAGTGGAAGAAATTGCCAATGTAGGGCGGGCGGAAGGCGTAAGCCACATCAAAAAAGACCGGCTGATCGGTGTAGCGGCGGGCGATATCCTCGCCGGCGAACACCATGGCGGAGGCCACCCCGCCGCGGTTGGTTGCCTGGCGGTCGCGCTCGGCATCCGGGGTATCGGCGCAGAGTTCTTCCAATACCGGCATGGGTTTGCTGTAATTGGCAGCCAGCGGGTTGCGCCGGGCGTACCAGTTGCACTCATAGGCCCAGGTGCCGGCGGCGGCCAACGGAACGTTGTACTTGCGGCGGTAGTAGCTATCCCGCATGGAACCGTAATTGATGTGGGTCATCCCCAGCATGTAATCGTAATCCACATAATTGCCCTGGGTATTCATGGCTTCCATGGCGTCGTAGTTGTCGGAGCGGGCAAAGCCGAGCGATACCACCACGTCGCAGCGCCCGGAGGCAATGGCATTCCAGGCCGCGTAGGAGGCAATGCCGTTCCCGGCGCAGGCGTTGGCTATCGGGATGACCGGTTTGGGTAAGATGCCCAGCGCGTCCGCAATCTGCGGGCCGGGCGAGGAATCGGCGATGGCCCGGTCGTTGTAGTTGGCAGCCACCAGGTCCACATCCTTCACCGCGATGCCTG
The DNA here is from genome assembly GCA_937907495.1 of uncultured Anaerolineaceae bacterium. GTDB lineage: Bacteria > Chloroflexota > Anaerolineae > Anaerolineales > Anaerolineaceae > CALESS01. Next base: position 3,880 of record CALESS010000572.1, on the reverse strand, counting down.
CACTTTGCAGTGCGTTCCAGAACACCTCGGCCGCCATCTGCCGCCAGCTCCAATCCATGGGGATATTCGGCGGGGTGATCGCCCCACCCACCATCATCACTCTGCGGTTAATTTTTCCCATCTGGCACCTCCGGTCTAATAGAAATTCGACAGGCGGTGCGGCGATTGCAGCATCTTTTGCTCGTATTTGAGCATCGTCGCGTAGTCCACCATGATTTTGTCATCCAATAGCTGGATCACCAGCCCACTCTCCGGCCGCCGTTGGTTGATGGCCTCGCTGCAAACCAGGCACCAGGCATCGCAGCCTGCTCCCGCTCCGTAATCAATCACCCCGATCCGCTCGCCGGGTTCGGCGAAATCCAGGATGTGAGCCAGCGAAAGCGGTACCCCCGCCGCGCCGCAATCACCGATCTGGGCGGTGAGCACATATGGCAGCACCTGCATCATGTCCAATTCCAGCTTGCCCATGGTCATCAGCGGGCGGATGCCCGTTTTCTGCGGTACAGCAAATTTGGAGAAATCCGCCGGGGTCAGGCCGGTCTTTGCAAACAGGGCCTGGCCTGCGGGGACGACGTGATCGAGCAGGCCCCAGTTGGCCACCCAGCCGTAAAACCCGGCGCCTGCCTGGATGTAGCGCTCGCCTTCCGTGCGGAAGTAGTCATTTTGGTCGTGGGTATGGCTGGCGAGGGCTTCAAGGGTTGCGATTGGGTTTTCCCGGCCCAGTACGAAAGCCACCGCACCGGCAGATGCCACATATTCCAGCACCATGCCGGGTGGAGTGTGGCGGTTGATGGTATCGGCTGCCACGACCAGGGCATTTTCAATCAGCCCGGCCTCGATCAGGCCGGCTGCCAGCCAGAGAGCCGTGGAGCCGGATTTGTCGGCGCATTGCACATCCGTGGCAATGATATGCTCTGGCAGGCCGAGTGCATCCACCATCACGGTGGCGGCAGCCTTGGTGGCATAGGGGCTGGTGCCGCTGCCCAGCAGCACCGCACCGATCTTCTGCAAGGGCAGGCCGCTGCGCTCCAGCGCCTGGCGGGCGGCGGCCACGGCCAGGGTGAGGGTATCTTCCTCCGGCCCCAGCACCCCGCGCTCGCCAATCGAGAGCAGATCAAAAAAGCTGGTGGCCAGGTTCTTCCAGGTGTTCCAGATCTCGGCGGAGCTGATGCGGTACTTCGGCAGGGCTACGCCATACGCAAGAATGCCGGTTTTCAAGGGCGTCCTCCTGGTGAAGACGGAAAGGTAAAGCCTAATACTTCTTGGGTAAATTCCACAACCCGGAGAAAGCAATCGCATCCATCATCGGGCCTTGCATCTTGATCAGCTTGGCATTCACCAGTTTCATCGGCGGCACTTCCCCAGTGAACATTTTGACGATGTCCTCGCTCTTGCCGATGATGGTCAGCTTGGGGGGAGTGCTGGAGCCTTCTTCCACGGTGGCGGTACCATCCTGGATGGTAAGGGTCCACTTGCCGGGTTCCTCCCCGGCCAGGTCGAACAAAATTACCCGGTTCCAGCCTTTGGCCTTTTCCGGCTTGAAGAGGGTGGGCAGACTTGCCATGACTTCGCTTATGGTTGCCATTGTTGATTCTCCTTAATGAAAAAATTGATTCCGAATTTGATTCGTTGCGTGAGGGTGAGGCAGCCTCATCCCTTGTGCTTTCCAACCCGGGTTTCGGGGCTATTCCTCGTCCACCGGGCCAAACACTTTTTCCTGCACCATTAAGATGCGTTCCATATCATCCGCCGGGGTGGTGGTCAGCTCAAACACGCACTCGGTGGCATCTTCATGCAACGCCAGCGATTTCAGCAGGCGGTAGGCAGGCGAGACCATCGGCGGCATGGTGATCATCATCGTGGCCTGGCCGTGGACTTCGTCATAGCGGCAGATGCCGTAGCCCAGCGAGCAAGGAGCCAGCCCATTCCACAACTCCACCCGGCGGTAGATGCCAGCCAGCTCACAGTTCTTGAGGATGCTGGTGCGGATGGTCTTTTCGCCCTCTTCGCGGTCTTCACCCTTGATGTAGTATTGATCCGCGAACATCCCGCGCAGACCCAGCTCCATCAGGTCGCCGATGTCTTCAAAACCGGCGGCAGGCAATACGGTGGCAAAAAATTCCTTGGAGATCTCCCACATGAAGTTCTCGGCAGTGGCATCCACTGCCGCTTTGAGGGCGGCGGGGCCTTCCCGGCGAACCAGGGCGGCCGCGTTCACCCCGCCCCAGATCAGGTAGCGGTTATAATTGGAGACGGAGCGCAGACAGGAGTCGAACCAGGCTTCGACCAGTTCGGGTGGGAAAGCCCCGGTTTCCAGGGCCGCCAGCGAATCTTGCTGGCGCTGGCGCATCACCTCAGCCCAGTTGGCAGGGGTTTCCCAGCCGGCGGCTGCCAGGGCATCCAGCCGTTCCGCCGGGAGGATGCCATCCCGCACCACCAATTCTTTCATGTCCGCCACAAAGCGCTGGTGGAAATCCCGGGCCTGGGCCACCAACTCCGGGTCGGATTCCCACTCCGGGTGGTTGGCGCCCTTGAGCAGCGTTTTGCGCCGCATCTTCATTTCATGCTCCACTGAAGTCCAATAGGCCGCCATCACCCGCATACCGGGGTAAACATCCCCCTCTGGCAGGTCCTCGCCGTGGTAAAAAGCATCCAGCCGGCCTTCCGCCAGCAGGCGGCGGGCATGCTTCAGGTTGCGGGCCCATTTATGGTTGTGGAATTCGTCGTAGTACATACCTGCCTCCGTGAGAAAAAATCAGCCGCGCCCACAGGGGCGCGGCCAGGAATTATTGGATGCTCATATCCCAATTCCCCTCGCGGGCGCGGATTAATTCATCCAGGCTGCTGGTGACCGGAGCAGTGATGGCAACCAGCAGCAAGGGTTGGTCAGGGCTGCCGTTGATGAAGCGCCGGTGGGGCTGGTTGAGGTAATAGGCGATATCGCCTTCGTTCAGCTGGGTTTCCTCGCCGGTTTCCGAAATCAGGCGGGCCTGCCCTCGCAGGATGATGACCAGGGTATCGGCTTCATGCTTGCGGAAGTGGGGTTCCTCCTGACCGGGGGCAATCGAGACCAATAGCGGCTCCATGCGGGCGTTTGCCCGGTTGGAGAGCAAGGTGACAGTGGCAGGGCCGCCGTTCTTGCGCTCCAGGTTTTCCAGCACCTGGCTGCGGCGGGTGACCTGCACCGGGCTTTCTTCCGGTCCGGTGAAGAAATGTACCATGTGTACGTTGTAATAGCGCGCCAGTTTCTCCAGGTTATCCACGCTGATGGAGACCTTGTCGCGCTCAACCATGCTCAGAAACGAAACGGAGAAACCGCTTTCCGCCGCCACCTGTTCCAGCGTCAGGTTGCGGGTTTGGCGCAGCTCACGGATGCGAGAACCGAGTGTTTCCATGATATGCCTTTTTTGTGAATGAGTGAAAAAATTTCTGTATCATAGTAGCAATTTTTCAGTATTATGTCAAGCGTTTTTTACGACCGCAGGTTGCACTGTAACGCAAGCTTAAGCTTGCGGGATGTGGACAAGCTAAAGCTTGTCTTACGATAACGCTATAATGCACGCATAAGCCTGCGGTGTTGGACAAGCCGAAACGCACGCTTTAGCTTGCGGTATTTGACACGCAGTAACGCAAGCTTAAGCTTGCGGTATCGCAACAAGCTGAAGCTTGTCTTACGATAACGCTGTAACGCACGCATCAGCCTGCGGTATTTGACACGCAGTAACGCAAGCTTAAGCTTGCGGGATGTGGACAAGCTAAAGCTTGTCTTACAAAAACGCCGTAACGCACGCTTTAGCTTGCGGTATCCCAACAAGCTGAAGCTTGTCTTACAGTTTCCGCTAACGGATGGGCCGGGCGGGGATGGTTTATAATGATGGTG
>CALESS010000571.1 GCA_937907495.1 uncultured Anaerolineaceae bacterium | reverse complement strand
ATAAAACAGCGCGCCTGCGGGGACGGTGGCAGTCAGCATTTCCTCCAGGCACATTGCCTGGGCACATAACTGCACCTCATCACTGCGATCATGTTTGACCGTGCCGTGTTTGTATTCAACCGGGGCCGCCAGGAATTTCCCCTGGCGGCCGGTCAGATTCACCCCCTCCCCCGAGGGGGTGAACTCAACAGCATCGCAAATCCCATATAATCCCAGACGATAGGAGGCCACGGGCATCGCCCGGCTGAGCAAAACCCCGTTGCGGGTTTCAAATGAGAAAGGATCATCCACCTTTTGGTGCAGGAGTTTCCCTTCGACCGTGAGCACGTTTTCCTGCCATTGATTTTCCACGTAGATTAATGCCCACTGGCGGCGGCAGAAGCAGAAATGCTGAATGCCCGAAAGCCCCAACAACTCGTCGGAGGGATATTCCGCCATTATTTCTTCTCACTCACGGTTACCCCCGATGGAAGCTGGCCATTTTCAAAGGTGATGATGTAATCTTCAAAGGCCCGAGGTGGAGCAGAAACCCGTTTTTCCACCTTCAGCAGGTCAAACAGGTGGTGGGCCGGGGCATTGCCCAGTTCGCAATCATGCTTAAAGATGAACAGATGGCGGGCAGACATCTTTCCGCGGGCGGCCGAATGATCATGTTCAAACATATTCCAGAGCGCCTCCCAGAATAAGGCCAAATCTTCCTCCGAAAAGCCCGTTCCTTTGGTGGGGTCATTCGCCAGCTTGGCAGAGATATACCCCTCCACCCGGTAAAGCGCATACGGTACGATGAACTTGCGGCCCATGGTGCGCTCTTTTTCTGCATCTTCAATGCGCGTGACGGTCAGGCGGGTAACGGTCACTTCCTGTTGGGTAATGGGGTCCTCGCTGCGGGAGAAATTAAGTTGGATTGGGCCGCGCACCTGTCCGCAATTGTCGCCGGTGGTCATCACCGCTCCAAAAGTGCGAACGTCATAAAATTGCTGGCACATCCAGGCGCGGGCAGTCTGCACCTGTTCCAGGCTGGCTTTTTTGGGGTCAATCTCATTCGCCAGGTAAGCTTCGGCATGCCGGCTGTTCAATGGGATGCCCTCTTTGATGTAAATCTTGAAACCTGGTGCATCCTGTTTGACCATTTCCACATAATTGCGGATCTTGCGCTTCAGGCAGACATCGGTCACAATGCCATAGCCCGTTTCCGGATCAATGCGCGGCATATTTCCGGCATCCGGATCGCCATTGGGGTTGCCGTTTTCCACATCGTAAAACAGCACAAAGTCATACCGATTCGTAATTGGGTTGCTCATTTTGATCTCCTAGGCTTCTTTGGTTTCAGAATTGAATTTTGTATAGTTGGCAGCACGTTGGTGGTAAAAGCCCAACACAAACAGACCCTGCTCATCCAGGCTTAAGCGGGCCGGGAATGGATTGCCGTCAATTTCCAGCAGGCCCATGATCTCTCCGATCCGCCGATCCGCATTCTCGCCATATTTGGCCTTAGATATATGATGGCGGGAAAGCCGCAGCAGCACGGGGAACACAGCTGCCGGGGTGGCGCAGGCAGATGAAAAGTAACGGTCGGTGATGCTGGCATTGGCATCCCCGATGGCATCTTTCTGGACTTTTTCCAGCACAGAAAATAGCCGTCCGAGCAGGTAAGCACGATTGGTGGACTGCTCATTGAGAGACATACATAACACCTCCATGATTTGGGATTCATTACGGTTGCGATATTTACGGATCAGGCAGGCTTTGATGACGGCTGCCCGGACGTAATTTAATTTCCGAATTCTGTGGGTCTCGTCGTCCGAATCAATCCGGATGCGATTGAGGACAGAAGTGTAAAGAGCCTGCGGATAAGGCTGGTTATCCAAAATGGCCCGCATGACTGCCCCACCCAGGAGGGGGGCGGCTTCCGGCTTGCTGGCTTTTTGGGACACGGTTTCTTCTAAAATCAGGCGGATCGGGATGAAAGTGGGCTGGTTTTCAAACTCCTTTTGGATTTGCAGGTCGCGATAGTGCTGCATTAATTTGAGCACCGCCCCCTCGAACGAATCGGTGTGGAAGAAGCGAATGGCGACGCGGGCAACATTGGGCGCCAGGCCAAGCACAAAAAAGCGGGTGGATGGGTCCAACCCTTTCATCAGGCCTGTTTCATCGAGGGCTTCGGCGCGCTGAATTTTTACAGCCACCTGGGCCAGGCGTTGTTCAGCGGCCTGGCGGGCTGGATTCTTTGGAAGTTGGGCCTCTTCGAGATTCCACCCCGGTTCAAACAAATTTTCCACAATGGCGGCATATTCCGGCTCCGGGCTTTCAGCCCAATACACCACCGTGGTATCCCCAACCTGCACTTTGCGCTGGGGACTATCGCGGGAGAGCAGAAAATTAAGGGCCGTGGCGTAGCCAAATGCGGCCCGCTCGCTGACGGGTGAATTCAGCCCCTGGTCCCCGGTCCGGTTGAAGGATTCATAAGCCCGGTTGTTGAAACTTACCAGGGTTG
>CALESS010000570.1 GCA_937907495.1 uncultured Anaerolineaceae bacterium | reverse complement strand
CTCCATGCCGTGGATCACTGAACCGGAGCCGAGGAAGAGCAACGCCTTGAAGAATGCGTGGGTCACCAGGTGGAAAGCCGCCGCCGCATACGCCCCCACCCCCAGGGCGGCGATCATATAGCCCAACTGTGAGATGGTGGAGAACGCCAGCACCCGCTTGACATCATTCTGCGCCATGGCAATGGTGGCGGCAAACAGGGCGGTGAAGGAGCCAATCAGGGCCATCACGGTCAGGGTCGGGGTCAGCGGGTCACCGGGCGTCCAACCAGCGGAAACCAGCGGGAAGAAGCGCAGTGCCAGGTAAATGCCCGCCGAAACCATCGCCGCGGCATGAATCATCGCCGAGACGGGTGTGGGGCCTTCCATGGCATCCGGCAGCCAGGTGTGCAGCGGGAACTGGGCGGATTTGCCGATTACACCGATAAACAGCAGCAGGCCAATCAGCCCGGCCCAGGAGAGACCGAAGACCGGGGAAACTGTGTTGGAAAGCATGGACAGGGATTCCGGGCTGAAGATGCCCGCATATTGCAGCGTACCGCTCAGCTTGTAGAGCGCCACCAGGCCGATGAGCATGAACATATCGCCCACCCGGGTGGTAAGGAAGGCCTTAATCATGGCTTTGCGGGCGCTTTCTTTGCCATACCAGAAGCCGATCAGCAGGTAGGAACACAGCCCCATGATCTCCCAGCCGACGAACAGGGTCAACAGGTTGTCGCTCAGCACCAGCACAAACATTGCAAAGGCGAACAGGCTGATGAGAGCAAAGAAGCGGGAGTACATCGGTTCCACCGAGGGCACAAAATGATGGGCGCCTTTATGCTTGTTCTCCCGGCCTTTCTCAGCCTTTTCAAATATCTCGGCACCCTGCGGAGGCAGCCCGGGAACATCGTGCCGGCCTTCCGGCTGGCCGAAGTTGTGATAGCCCACCGAGTAGACGAAAATCATCAGCACGGTCCAGGCTACAAAAAACAGGGTGACGGCTGCCAGCGGGTCCATGGTGACCCCGATTTTGAGCCAGGTTTCACCGGTGGGCAGCCAGGCAACAGATCCGCCCAGGGGATGCTGTGCCAGGTGTTCCCTTGAAATCGCCAGCCCAAAAACGACCATGCTGGCCAGCCAGCTTAACCCCGCGCCGCCAATCGCCAGGCCATGGCTGAGGGCACGCTTGCGATAGGTGAACAGCCCAATCACCGCAAAGGCCAGCAGCGGCGGCAGGGGGATCAGCCAGAGCAAAATATTTTCCATGCGTTCTCCTCCCCTAGCCTTTCATCAGGTTCAGCTCATCGGCAACCACCGTCTTGCGCCGGCGGTAAACCGAGATAATTAAAGCCAGCCCGACCGCAGCTTCCGCGGCCGCAGCCACCAGCACCACGGCCACAAAGGTCCAGGCGCGTGTGCTGTCTTCCCCGGCGGCAGAAAAATAGCGCCAAAACGCGATCAGGTTCACATTCACCGCGTTCAACATCAGCTCCACGCCCATCAAGATGGCGACCAAGTTCTTGCGGGCCAGCACGCCGAACAAACCGATGCAGAAGAGCGCTGCCGCAAAGACCAATAACCAGGGTAGCGGTATCATTTCTGGCCTCCTTTATGCTCCACGCTGACGTAAATGGCCCCGATCAGGGCGGCCAGCAGCATCACCGAAGCCACTTCAAAGGGCATCACGAATTTATGCGGATCCACCAGGTCCTTGCCAAAAGTCACGATCAGGTTGGCATCCGGCCCGGCGCCTGCACTGGCATTCACCCCCGGCCAGGAAACCAGCACCACCGCCAGCCCGGCGAAAACTCCCACCGCCGCCAGGGCAGCCAGCCACCAGCCGCGGTTGAGCTGCGGACCAACATCTTCCATGGCTTTGCGGGTGAGCATGATGGCAAAGATGATCAGAATGGCGATGGCCCCGATATACACCAGCACTTGTACCACGGTGAAAAATCCGGCATCCAGCAGGGCAAAGATGACCGCCACCCCGGCCAGGGAGAGCACCAGCCAGAGAGCAGCGTGCATCATACGCCGGGCGCTGACCACCATCACGGCTGAAGCCAGTGTGACGGCTGCCACAAACAAGAAAATGATTTGTAATGCTGTCATCCTCACACTCCTGTTCCGGATTCCGTTGCAACTGGCTCAGGCCGGGCCACCGGGCGCGGCTCCAGCGCTACCACCACGCGTTTGGTCTGGCCTGCAAAGCGATCCAACAATTTGCCTGTGACAAACAGCAAGGCGCCATTGAGCGCGAGCAAAGCCAGGATGCGCACCACCAGCATTCCCGCTGGGATGAGGTGATTAACCACCGCCGTCAACATCAGCATCACCAGAGCCAATGGGGTGAGCACCTTCCAGTTCAGGTTGATCATCTGGTCAATGCGGAAGCGGGGCAGCGAACCGCGCAGCCAGAGGATGGTGAAGTAGATGAACCAGGCTTTGAAGGTAGTGTAGAAAATGCCCAGCATGGGATATTTTTCTGCCCAGGGGCCCAACCATCCCCCCAGCCAGAGGGTGGCAAACAAAAAGGCAATGGTGAAGGTGTGCATGAAATCGGCTACATAATACATGCCAAACTTCAAGCCGGAATATTCAACATTGAAGCCGGCTACAATCTCGGAATCGGCTTCCGTCAGGTCAAAGGGGGCGCGCCCATTCTCGGCAATGGAAGTGATAAGGAAGATTAAGGCCGCCACCGGGGCGAGTACGATGTACCACATGCTCTTCTGCGCAAAAACGATGTCGTTCATCCCCATGGAGCCGGAAAAAAGCACCGGGATCAACAAAGTTACGACCAGCGGCACCTCGTAGGAGACGAGCAATGCCACAGCCCGGAACCCGCCCAGCGTGGCGTACTTGTTGCGGCTGCTCCAACCGGCCAGGATGATGCCGAGTTCACCCAGCGCACCGATCGCCACCACGTACAGCACTCCCACATTCAGGTTGGCGCCGAAAATGGTGGCTCCGAGGGGAATGACCGCCCAGACCGCCAGCACACCGGCCACAGCCAGCATGGGCGCCAGGTTGTAAGGGACTTTATCCACCCCATTGGGGGTGATATATTCCTTGGTGAAAATCTTCAGCATATCCGCAATGGTCTGGAAGATTCCCCATGGGCCGATGCGGTTCGGACCCAGGCGGTCCTGAAAACGCCCCAGGATTTTCCGCTCCACCCAGATCAGCAGAACAACGAACAGCATTACCACCAGGGCGTAGACGGCTGCTCCGAGGAACGCCAGGATGAACGTAATCCAGCCCTCCCCCATGCCCAGGCCGGCCAGCCAGCCGCTGATCAGGTTTTCGATAATCGCAATCGGGTCAGTCCAAAAGCTCATCAGTGCCCTCCCTCGGATTTACATCCATTCCAGCGCGCCTTTTTTCCAGGCATACAGCAAACCGGAAAGCAGGATGAGAATAAACAGAACGGCTTCCAACACTCCAAACAGGGTCAGTTGATTATACGCAACCGCCCAGGGGTACAGAAAAATGGTCTCCACATCAAACACGAGGAAGACGAGGGCATACACATAATACTGCGCCTTGAACTGCACCCAGCTTGGGCCGACAGTTTCGATGCCGCATTCGTAACTTGTGTTTTTGATTGGGTTGGGTTTTTTGGGAGACAGTAAACCGGCCAGAAAAATTGCCACTGCCGGAAGAGCTATTGAAATGAAAACAAACAGGCCGATATAAAGCCAATCTTCCATCATAGCCGCTCCTTCATTGGATTTGGAATTTTTAAATTAACAAATGATCACGCAAAGGACAAAACCATTTTAGCATAGGATGATGGATTTCTGAACTGTTTTTTCAATCAAAATGTGCGTCAATACTCACTAATTTACCGAATTCATCCTCTTCATTCCCCCTCCAGAATTGCCCCGAGGCAATCCGCACCTGCCAAAAAAAAACCGGAGTGCAAAGTTGCACTCCGGGGATTTGACACGCTGCTGATTTACTTCAGGAACACTCAATCCAAATTTCCACCTGCTCATCCTCTTCATCCACCTGCACGACCATCGGTGCATCGCGGCTGATGCCGTTTGAAAAGGCATCCAGCATTTCATCCAGGTGTTTATCTTTCAACGCCGGGATGCGATCGCCAAAGTTGCGGAAAAACCAACCCGCCAGCCGCAATGGCAGCGGTATGCTGAAATCAATCTTCTTTGGATGGCTGCCTTCCTTCTGGTGGATCCGCAAATGAAGCCAGCAGCCCCGGCGCACATTCCACGAGAGCGCCATGATGGTCACGCCCAGCGCAAAAGGAACCCACGAAAGCCAGAAGCCCCAACCCAAACCAGCTTTCTGGTAGCCCTGCACCATCCATACCCCGGCCAGGCTGGTCAACAGCAGACCCAGCAAAAACGGGATGAGCCAGATCAGTTTACGCCGCCGGATTTTTTCTTCCGTCAGGAGGTCCTGCTCAACCACTTCCGCCTGCTGGGGTTCCGCGGTTTCAACGCTGGCGGGGGGTTCAATTGCCTGTCCGACAGCCCGGCTTTCCGCTGCCGGTGGCTCAAAGGTGGGAAGATGCTGCCCACGATCGAGGGCCTCCAGTAATATGGCTCCTTCTTCGGGGCTTAATTCACCGCGTTCCACCCGCCGCAGTACTTCGATCCTCTGTTCCGCAACACCCATCGCCGCGCTCCTCCTTTAAGTCACCTTTATT
>CALESS010000569.1 GCA_937907495.1 uncultured Anaerolineaceae bacterium | reverse complement strand
CCATTCCGCGTTCTCAATGACGGTGACTTCCAAATCTTTTAGTACCGCTGAGATGGATTCATACTCCGCGCCTGCCACCACGATCACCGGTGAAAGACCTGCTTCCAGCGCGATGCGGGCAGCACGGTGGACCATTGTCTCGCCTTTCCATTGCAACAGGGCTTTCGGCTGCCCCAACCGGAGGGAACCTCCCGCAGCTAGAATAACCGAGGCTACCGGTACATAAACGGCCTCAATCTCGCAATCAAACATGTCTTCTTCGGGTAAAAGGCTGCCAATGGCAACGCAATCAAAGGTACCGATCAAGGTTTCTGCAATTCCTTTTGCCTGCCCGAGCAGTGTTTCATTATCAGCCTGGTTCAGCAACAATAGTTTTCTGGCAGAGGATGGAATCCGCTTCAATCCCCCCTCCAGGTGACTCAAGATTTTCTCCAATGCCCGCGGAGTTACCAGTTCATGCTTGGAAAGGCCGCTCAACTCTGAAAACCGCTCCACCCGGTGGACCGTATCCTCATTCAAAGGTTGGTTCAGACCTTGCAGCCCCGCCACCACCAGCACGGCATTGACCCACTCCGGGATGACTGGTTCATGTTCCGCCGGCGCTTTCAGGGCCAGGCCGCGGGCACCATCCGCCTCAACCAGCAGAGGGATATTCCGGCGCGCACATTCGGTAAGCAGTAACTCCTGGCAAGAATCTGATACCGCGGCCAGCCGCCCGTCATCTGTTTCGCCGCCACAGATGAAGATGGTTTTGGGTGGAAAGAACTCCATATCCCCCAGTGCGTGTAACATGACCTCGGAATCGTTACAGATCCAACATTCATCTGCCAGATTGGATTGTTCATTCAAGATATGGGTGGTGGTGGTCATCACCACCGGCGCAGAAAGCTGCCGGGATATGCGGAACAGGGCGGTCGTTTTCCCCCCCGCTCCCACGATTGCCAGGCGAATATTTCGCGCCTCCAGGCCCAGGGCAGTCACCAGGCTGATGGGCATCTTACCCCTCTGCCAATTTTCGCCGCAGATCTTTCCAGGTCAGGATCGCTTCCATCACACCTCCGCCAACCGACAGGGCTTTATCGGATACTTTTTGTACGAGGGTGGGGTCCATGCGGGGGTCAATATCTCCGATTTTTAATCCCGCATAAACGGGAAGTCCATCCTGGATAAGCCCACGCACCATCCCATCGAATGGTGCCAGCACGGGTACTTGATCCACAAGGGCTATTTTCTGTCCGGCTCGTACCGGATCTCCGATGCGTACCAAGGCGTGGAACACACCCGGTTCGCCAGCTTTCAGAACCCGTTGTTTGCTAAATAAACCTACCTGTTCAGGTATTCCCGTATCAGCCTCGGGGGTGCCTTCCCAAACCACCCGGCCCAGGTTCGGACCGCGCCGGGTTTCCACCGCCGCATGACAATTTTCTCCGCAGGTGAAACCCGGACCCAGTCCAATCACTTTGGGAGTCTCTTGCAGCGAATATTCCACTGCGGATTTCATCATCCGGCCATCCACAATTACATCGGTTTCCAGGAGGCTTACCTGCATCAGAGTCGGGTCCACCCATACCGGGATGGCTTCTTCCTTCCAGGCAGCAAAGACCCCTGCGATATCGTTCACCAGCAAGGCGCGAATGCCCTCCACCTGCATCTCGCCGTCAAAAACAACCTGGGCAAACGACACAGTCCGCCGCACAGCGAAGGGTTGCGCCAATTCGCTGATCACCACTCGCACACCTGCCCTGCACATCCGGATGGCGGCTCCACTGGCGAGGTCGCCGCCGCCCCTCAAGATTACTTTGATTGGCATGGCTTGAACTTCAAATCCTGTGTTCCCAAGGTTGTTAGTACTCCTATTTCCTCATTGGTGCAGAGCATTAAAAACTCGCTCAGGCACCAACGGGAACTCATCAAACCAGATGCCAGTAGCAGCATGAACCGCATCCGTAATTGCAGGGACGAGGGGCAGGTAGGGCATCTCACCCATCCCGCGTGCCCCAAAAGGACCAATCGGATCCGGATATTCCAGGATGATGGGTTCGATGACATCCGGGATATCCAGGATGGTGGGGATCAAATAAGTGGAAAGGGTACGGGTAAGCACTTGCCCTCCCGTCTGGATGAAATTCTCCAGGATCGCATAACCCGCCGCCTGCACCAGGGCTCCTTCGATCTGCCCTTCCACTTGTTGGGGATTAACTGCCCGGCCCACATCATCCACACAAATGATTTTTTTCAGCCGTATTTGACCCGTTTCAACATCCACTTCCGCCGTCACTGCTTCCGCCACATAGCCATAAGCAAAGTTGGGCTCCGATTTTCCCGTTGCGGGATCATAGGGAGTGGTTTTTGGAGGCCGATATTCATAAGTGGCGATGACTGGCCGTTCTTCTGCCTGCCATTTGGAGAGCGCCAACGCCGCTGCACCACGAATGGAATTCCCCGCCATGAAGGTCATCCGGGAGGCAGATACACTACCGGCATTTTCTGTTTCTGCGGTATCGCTGGCGATGAGTTGCACTTTCTCCAGCGGAACGTTCAATGCCTGGGCGGTCATTTGAACAAAGGCCGTATGAGAGCCCTGCCCAACTTCTGCCCCGGCATGCCGTAAGATTACCTTTTCGATTTCAGACTCGCCATACAGCTCAATGGTCGCAGTACACCGTTCGGGAGCGCCAAAGGAGAATCCGACATTCTTATATCCGCAGGAAATGCCCACCCCTTGCAGAATGTGGGGCCTGTCTCCGTCGGAGGTTATCCGGGAGCCGGGGTATTTCCATCCTCCCTCCGTCTTCACCCAGCCGGCGGCGCGTGCGCAGCGTTCCAAAACCGGCTGAATGGTGACACCCCTGGGCAGCGGTGTGCCAACGGACAGGGTATCATTTTCGGTAATCAAGTTTCGCATCCGCAATTCCACCGGATCCATGCCGATTTTCTCTGCCAGTTTATTGATGCTTGATTCAATTGCAAAACAAGCTTGCGGACCGCCGAAACCGCGAAAGGCTCCGTTGGGAAGATTGTTGGTATACACTGCAGTAGAATCTACCCGCACATTGGGGATGTTGTACGGCCCGGTAACCAATAGCGTGGCATTTCCCATCACCTTGGTAGAGGTATACATATACGCGCCCCCATCCGTGATCAACTCCGCCTGGGCTGCTGTCAGTTTCCCATCCCGGTTGGCGCCCACCTTGAGCCGGATGATGTATGGGTGGCGTTTATGATGCCCGATCATGGATTCTTCTCGGTTCCAGATAATCTTCACCGGCCGCGAAATCCCTCTCTGGTGCAAATGCTGGACGGCCAGGGCCAGGATAATTTGAACGGACATATCTTCCCGACCGCCAAACGCACCGCCAATCGCAGGGTAAATCACCCGCACCTGTTCCAGAGGCAATTTCAAAGAATGGGCGATCTGCTCCTGGTCTTCGTGTGTCCATTGCCCACCAACAATGACGGTCACCCGTCCCTGTTCATCAATATAACCCACCCCGGCTTCTGGTTGCAGATAGGCATGCTCCTGCGCCGGGGTCACATATTCATCCTCGATCACCACCTCTGAATCCCGAAAAGCTGATTCCCAATCGCCTTTGCGGATGCGAAATTTGCAGAAGATATTGGAATTTAACTCCTGGTGAAGGATCGGTGAACCTTCGGCCATCGCTGCCAGTGGATCGGTTATGGGCGGTAAAACTTCATAATCCACCCGGATTAATTTCAATGCCTGCCGGGCGATTTTTTCGGTCTCCGCAATCACCAGCGCAACCTGATCACAAACTGTCAGAACCCGGTCTGCGAATTCTTTGGTGGATCCTGGGCCGCATAGAACGGGTTGGTCCGGAGAAATCAGCCCATATTCATTATTTGGAACATCTTTGGCTGTTAAAACGGCCAGAACCCCCGGCAGTGCTTCCGCCTGCGAGGTGTCAATCTGCTTGATAATGGCATGCGGATGGGCGGAAAAGAGCACCTTCATGTATGCCTGGTCAGGTAAATCTATATCTCCCGGGTATTGGGCCAGACCGGTAACCTTCGCAAGGGCATCTACCCGCATCACATTTTTGCCAACATACTCCATCGCGCCCTCCAGGCAACTATTTTTTTCGACGTTTATATTTGACCGGCGGAGCATCGTATGGCCCATACCGGGCTGGACCAAATAGGCGGCTGATAACCAGGCCCACAAAGAAGATAACCATAAAACCGAGGAAAGACAACACGAGGGTGGCAACTACCTTTACCAAAAGCAGGGGGTCGGCGGTTTGCTTTAAGATCAAATCTTGTGGAATCGCAAACCAGCCCTTCTGCCGATTGGCATCCAGCAGCAGCATAGCCCCGGCATAAGCCATAAAAGGTACAATCAGCATCAGAGCAAAACCTACCCCCCGCCAAACCGGGTGAATCTTGCGTTTTTCCTCTGCCGTTTCAAGGGAAGATCTGCGGTGGAAATCACTATGTTTACCCATTAGATTTCTCCTTTTGCTGCACGTTCTATCCCCCGCACAATTTTATAATATCCGGTACAGCGGCAAAGATTGCCCGTAAGGGCCGCCCGGATCTCTGCCTGGGTGGGGTTTGGGGACTCTTCCAACAACTTCACCCCGGACATAACAAACCCGGGGGTGCAATAGCCGCATTGCACTGCTCCTTCGCT
>CALESS010000568.1 GCA_937907495.1 uncultured Anaerolineaceae bacterium | reverse complement strand
CTCGTAGGTCACCACCTGTCCATGGCGGAAGCCTGGCTGGGCGGGAATTTGAAGCGATGTTTGGCCCTCGCCATCGCTGGCAGGAGAAAGCACCTCATACAGGCTGCCATCCGGGAGGGGGAGCCGCACCCGCAATTGTAAATCCCGCAGGGGCCGGCCGCTCGCGGCATCCAGCGCCAGCCCTTTGATGACCTGGGCTTCTTGCGAGGTAACCTGCGGCCAGGACTCGCTCACCTGGAGGGTGGCGCCCGCCGGGCTGGGCGGCGTGACCGGCTGGCTTTCATCCGGGAGATAGTATTGATCCCGGTAAGCCACCCCCAGCGGCAGCAGGCGCACCCGCAGGTCTTTGGGCATGGAAACCGGGTTGCGGTCATAAATGAGGCAATAATTTTCAAAACACTGCCGGATGGCTGAACCATCTTCGTTCAACATGTAATCGCCAGTGGGCGGCCCGGAAAAGACGATCCCGCCGTGCCGGGCGTTGAATTCATCAAAGACTTGCGGAACATGAAATCCCAGTCCATCCTTCACCGGAAAGAAAAGCACGCCGCTATCCAATTGATAGACCTGGGGGCCGGGCTGGGTACCGGGCATGCGCATCCAATCCGCCAGGGGAAAGAGGCGGGCTTGTTCAGGCTGATCCACAGGCCAGGTGAAAACCACATTTTCCCAAATTTGTTCCATCCGTCCATCTGCGGTCTGGTAGGGAGGGGTGAGCACGCGGCCAAAAGCCGAGAGGTCTCCCAGGCCCGCCAGCACCTGTGGATAGGGAGCCTCGATGTAGCCCACCAGGCTCCCCAGGGCATCCTCCATTTCGGCGTGATAAGCACAAAGGTCGGGGTGTTTTTCCCGGCAATCCACGTAACCCAGCGGCACCAGGTGCACTTCATCCAGGGCATCATGGAATTGGTGGTAAAGCAACACGTTCTCAAAAACCTGCTCCACCCGCTGCTCCTGGTAATTGAAGACCAGCGGGCTGATCGGCCGGCCCGCAAAGCGGGTTCCGGTGAAATATTTGTGCAAAAAGGCGTAAAACTCCGAGCGGGTGGGGACGCCATCAAAATTGATGGTCTCACTGGTGGCGGGAAGCACCGGCCATTCCAACCCCCGGCTGCTGGCCAACGGCGCCAGGAAAAACTGGCTCTCTCCGCTGCGGGTGGGGTCGTAGCACATCAACGCATTGCGGGTGTACTGGCAATCCATGCTGCCGTTGACGAATTTTGGTGAGATCACCGGGCCAATGGCATCTCCCAGGCTGCGGTAAATATCGGAAAACAGGCGGTCCACCGGCCGGGCGCCGTCATAGGTGGGTGTGGCAAGAGGACCCGCGCCGCCATCGGTGCAGGCTGTCAGATTGAGCAGGATAATGATGAAGAGGATAATCCTGGTGATGCTCTTACCTGGCATTCATGTTTCTCCCTGTCGAACTCACCCGCCTGATCTGCCCCCTCCTACCGTTGCCGTGGGGGAACCAAACCCATTGATAAAATTATAAGCGCAAGCCGGGAGAAAGACAACCAGATCGTTGTCATATCTTTGGAAATTGCCTGTGCGGGGCGAAACAGGCGGAGAGCCTGACCGCGGCAGATCTCCATCGGCAAGAAAAATGGGGGTGGAGGAACACCTGCCCAAACCGCCTGTTTTCTTGAAACACACAACCACCGAGGGATAGGGAAAAGATTTGCTCTCCTCTCGTTCCATTTCTCCGTGTTCTCTGTACCTTAATGTCTCTGTGCCCCGGTGGTTAAACCCTTTTTCACTCCCTATCGGATCGTCTCACCCTCCCCCTGACGATCCACAAACAGTAATTCATTCCTCTATTTAAGAAACCCGATCCGCATCTTTACTTAAAGACTGCCGGCGCGCGGCATCCTCTCAGGAGGCTGTTTCTCTTCACGCTCCGGCAGCGGCCGCCCAAAGGAAAAACGAATTGCCCCGGCCGCACAGTTATCTACACAGGTGCCACACAGAATGCATTCGGAATGCTCCATTTTTTGGGCTTGAACCATGCCATTGACATCCAGGCTCATGGGACAGTTGGCGGTGCATTTTTTACAATTGGTGCAATCCGAGGAGGAAGCCCGCAATTGCAGCCCTGGCCCGTTGAGCCGATTTCGCATCCAGCGGCCAATTAACATGAAGGGCGCCATCCAACAGATTGTATGGCAGGCAGCGCGCCTTCCCACCCACACCGCCAGGCCGACAAAGAGAGCAATTACTCCGTAATAGATGATGTAGGCGAAGAGTATGGGGCGGTCGGCGCTTCCGGCAACCGATATGCCATTCTGGGTGTCCAAAAAGAAATTGAATGAGTGATAACCACCCGCCCGTACAACCAGCCAGACAATCAGCGAGATCCAGGGAATCCAGATCAACCACTTGATCCAATCCAGCTTGGGGCCATTCACCGGGCGGTTATTGATGGGTTCTACAATCTCCTGCATCCCTCCGCCGGGGCAAACCCAGCCGCACCAGGCCCGCCCGAGGAAAAGCGAGGAGAGGAACAGCAGTCCGAACATCACCAGGCTGCCGTTGATGATTCCGTTCATGGCACCGTCAATGATCACATAGGGCGAAAGATAGTTAATGGTAATCGGGAAGGATAAAAAGGCCAGGATCAACAGGGCTTTGCGAATTCGTTGACGCAGGGGGAGTTGACGAATCATTGAAAAACTTCCTTTAGATGAATGTTTGTAATTCAAATGCCGCCCAGTGTGCAAGCAGCTTTATTGAGTGGGGATTTGCCCAGATTTGAGCTGTTGAATGACACTCTCAGCCCATTCCAGGTTGGCGCGCATATTGCGGATACCATTATCGAGAGTGACCATCCAAAAGTAGCGCTCGCGGGGGGAGGTAATATCGGACTTGAGCAGATCAGCGGTTTGGGGCACCTGTTCGTATTGTGCGAGCAAAGTACGCATGATGGCTGCAAAACCCTCAAACTTGGTCAGCAATTCCTGATCCGACATCTGCCCGGCGAAGAATACTTGCACCAATGGGGCGGAACGGGCGCCTTCCATGGGTGGGGGGCTGGCCAACCATTCCCGCAGCGCCTGCCGGCCGGCTGTGGTGATGTGATACAGCTTACGATCCGGGCGGTCGTGCTGCTCCACAAGCTCTTGCTCTGCCAGACCCTGTTGAAGTAAGCGCGCCAGGGTACGGTAGATTTGGCTCTGATCGGCCTGCCAAAAGTGACGCACGGAAGTATCGAAGAGCTTCTTCAGGTCGTAACCTGTGCAAGGTTGGTAATTCAGGAAACCAAGAATGGCATAGTCGAGCGACATTTTCGATAACTCCTTTATAAGACTTATATTATATAGGACTTGTACTATAATAACCGGGGTTCCGGAGCTTGTCAATAGGCTTTTCGCGGCTGATTCACTTGCTTTTCCCCGCTTTACCGGAATCGTGATATGATTCGCGCCTGAATTTTCCATCACAGGCGGCGTGTTATGAATAAAGGTGTTCTGGCTGGGTTTGCATCCTATTTTTTGTGGGGCCTGTTCCCCATTTTCTTTCATGCCCTCAAAGGTGTGGATTCCTTCCAAGTGCTGGCGCACCGCATTGCCTGGTCTTTTGTCTTCCTGCTGGTCGTCCTCAGCCTGCGCCGGGAATGGGGCGCATTCCGCCGCACCCTCACCCTGCGGCTCGCCTTGATTTACTTTGGCGTGGCGATCCTGCTTACCATCAACTGGGGCGTGTATGTGTGGGCAATCGCCAATGGACACGTGGTGGAAGCCAGCCTCGGCTACTTCATCAACCCGCTCGTAAACGTGCTGCTGGGCGTGGTCTTCCTGCGGGAACGCCTGCGTCCGTTGCAATGGGTGCCAGTCGGCCTGGCTGCCCTGGGTGTGATCTATCTCACCGTCAACTTCGGTGCGCCGCCGTGGATTGCCCTCGCCCTGGCATTCTCCTTCGGTCTCTACGGCCTGCTCAAAAAAATCGCCCCGCTGGGGTCGCTCCATAGCCTGACCCTGGAAACCGGCACGGTCTTCCTGCCGGCGGTGGCTTACCTGCTGGTGATGGAATTCAGGGGGGTGGGAGCTTTCGGGCATGTCTCTGGCTTTGAAACCCTGTTGCTCAGCCTGACGGGCGTGGTGACTTCCATTCCGCTCTTGCTCTTTACCTACGGAGCGCGGCTCATTCCGTACTCAACCATGGGCCTGCTGCAATATGTGGCCCCCACCCTGCAATTTCTGACCGGGGTGCTGCTGTTTAGTGAACCCTTTACCAGCCACCAGGGAATTGGCTTTGGCATCATCTGGTTGGCGCTGATTATCTTTTCGCTGGAAAGTTATTTTCATAACCAAAAGCGCGGGCGGATCTCGGGCCGGCGGGTAATTCCTTCAATCCAATGAGTCTTACACTTTTCTGGAGGTTGACATGAAGCTTGAAGTTGGCCTGGTCAATGAAATGACCATCACCGTGCAGGAAAGCGATACTGCCCGATTTTCCGGCGGGGAAAGCCTGCCGGTCGTTTTCTCCACCCCGCGCGTCATTAGTTACCTGGAACGCACGGCTCATTTTCTGCTGCTGAAGTACGTCCAAGCGGGGCAATCCAGCGTGGGAACGGAAATCCATTTGCGTCACCTGGCAGCCACCCCGGTGGGGATGCAGGTGCGCCTGCGGGCTGAGGTGCTGGAGGTGGACCGCCGCCGGGTGCGCTTCAAGATCGAAGCCTGGGATGCCTGGGAAAAGATCGCCGAGGGCGAACATGAACGGTTCATCATGGAGGAAGGCCGCTTCAACGAGCGATTGGCCGAAAAAGCCCGCTCCCTCCAGGGGCCAGCCGCCGGCTAAGATTTTATTAATTGTAGAACCTTTGGCTTGACAAACCGGATTTGCGGTTTATAATGGTATCATATATATGATATTTATGGTAATAATTGGAGTAAATATGTTGACATGCACGTGTCCAGGGCGGGGTCTGTAGCCGCCACCCGTTAGTAACAACTTCAGCCACGCACGGACGGCGAACGACAGCCCCGCAAATCATCCCCCGATGGTTTGAGCGACTTGAGTCGTTCGCTTTTTGTTTGCGTGGCCGTTCTATTGCCTCACTCAAATAACAGGAGCTCTTCTGATGAAAATTGCAAACGATGTCACCCAATTGATTGGCAATACCCCGCTGGTGCGCATCAACCGCCTGAACGAAGGTGGCGCCGCCACCATTGCAGCCAAGTTGGAATTCTACAACCCCGCCCACAGCGTCAAAGACCGCATCGGGGCAGCCATGATTGATGCCGCCCAGAAGGCCGGTAAAATCCATCCCGATACGATCATCGTTGAGCCGACCAGCGGCAACACCGGCATTGCCCTGGCGATGGTTTGCGCCGCCCGCGGCCTGCGCTGCACCGTAATCATGCCGGATACGATGAGCAAGGAGCGCCGGATGTTGTTGCGGGCTTACGGCGCGGAACTGATCCTTACCCCTGGCTCGGAAGGCATGGGCGGCGCCATCCGCAAAGCCCGCGAGCTGGCTGCCGCTGACCCGCGCTACTTCATTCCCCAGCAATTTGAAAACCCGGCCAACCCCGAAATTCACCGCCGCACCACCGCTGAAGAAATCTGGCGGGATACCGATGGCAAGGTGGATATCGTGGTGGCGGGCGTGGGCACAGGCGGCACCATCACCGGCATCGGTGAGGTGCTGAAGGCCCGCAAACCCTCCCTGCAGGTGATCGCCGTCGAGCCGGAGGCCTCCCCCGTGCTTTCGGGCGGGCCGAAGGGGCCGCACCCCATCCAGGGTCTTGGGGCAGGCTTCATCCCGGCGGTGCTGAATACAGAAATCTATGATGAAATTATTCAGGTGAAAGGCGAGGCAGCCTTTGCCACCGCCCGCGCCATGGCCAGCCAGGAAGGACTGTTGGTGGGCATTTCCTCCGGGGCAGCCGTATGGGCCGCCCTGCAAGTGGCCCGCCGCCCGGAAAACGCCGGCAAACTGATTGTGGTCATCATCCCCTCCTTCGGCGAGCGCTACCTCTCCACGCCGCTCTTTGCCGACCTGGCGGAATAGACCCGGAAAGGAGTGAAGATGTTTTCAACTTTCAAAAATGATGTGCAGGCCGTGTTGGAGCGGGATCCGGCCGCCCGCAGCCCGCTGGAAGTGGTGATCAACTACCCCGGTCTGCATGCGGTCTGGAATCACCGGGTGGCTCACTGGCTCTGGCAGCACGGTTTCAAACTGCTGGGCCGCATGCTCTCACAGATCAGCCGCTTTTTCACCGGAATCGAAATCCATCCGGGGGCCGTGATTGGCCGCGGCTTTTTCATTGACCACGGTATGGGTGTGGTGATCGGTGAAACCGCCGAGGTCGGCGAAAATGTGACGCTCTACCACGGCGTCACGCTGGGCGGCGTCAGCACGGAAAAGGGCAAGCGCCACCCGACCATCGGCGATAACGTGGTCATCGGGGCGGGTGCAAAGGTGCTGGGGGCCATCACCATCGGGGCAGGGTCGCGCATCGGCGCCAATTCGGTGGTGGTGAAGGCAGTACCCGCAAACTCGGTGGTGGTGGGCGTACCGGGGCAAATGGTGGCCCGCAGCCAGAGCAGCGCGCAGGAGAAATCCGACCTGCACCACGACCGCCTGCCCGATACGCTCGGCACCGCCCTGGTTTCGGTGATGCAGCGCCTGGAGCTGATCGAAAACACCCTCAACCTGCACATGACCGTCCATCCGAGCGGCAAAGGCAATGGCAACGGAAATCACCCGGCGGAAGACGGGGACGAGAACCTGGTCACCGCACCCCACACGCCGGATCACGGCCGATGGCGCGGCGAAGACTTTGCCATCTAGGGCGCGCCCATCCGGGGGAGTGGGGAGGGGATTGAGGGGCATCCTTACAATCCACCGCTAACCGGTTGACTTTTCGCAATAAAGATGTATAACCATAGTAGTGACTGGTTTCCGGGTCACACCCATTTCTGCAATGAGGAGGGAACCGTAAAAATGAAATTAAGATTATCCGAACCGAGAGTCATCACCTTCGCCATCGCAGTATTACTTGCCCTGTTGGGTATCATCGGGAAAATTTCCCCCACCGTCCCGGTTTTGGGAGAATATGCTTTTGTCCTGGTAGCCGCGGCGTTTGTGCTATTGGCCCTGGGCAACCTCTTCAAAGGAATTTAACCAGGTGATGAAGTCCTGATTTCAATGGACCGTTGAGCAGCACTCACCCTGCACATTGGGAATTAAACGCAGACCTCCCTCGGGAGGTCTGCTTGTTTACCCGGGCGAGGGGGATGGAGTTTACATGTTTTCCAGCCGGGCAACCGGCGGCAGTTGCCGCTTGAACTGGTTGCGTTTCATCCGTTCGATGACTGCCTCCACAAAGCGGATGTTAAACCCGGCGGCGGCACATTCTTGCGGCGAAAGGCCGCGATCCACCAGCAAATAAAGCAATTGATCCACTTCCGCATAGGTGAACCCGAGTTCGCCTTCATCCGTCTGGCCGATCCATAAATCTGCCGAGGGGGCCTTGGTGAGGAGAATCTCCGGGATGGCGAGAGCCCGCCCGAGCTGGCGCACCTGCGTTTTGTAAAGGTCGCCCAGCGGGTTGAACGCACAAGCCGAATCGCCATAGAGGGTGGTGTAACCCAACAGGCTTTCGGTTTTATTGCCCGTCCCCACCACCAGGCCGCCAAAAGCCGCAGATTGATCGTACAGGGCGACCATCCGCATGCGGGCCATAATGTTGCCCTTACGCACGGGGGTCATCTCCGGGAACTGCTCAATCAGCGCATCCGCCATCGGGGTGATGGGCAGGGTCATGGATTGCACGCCCAGCCTGTCAATCACCAACTGCGCATCCTCCAGCGAGGCGGGGGAAGAGGTTTTGTAAGGCATGCGGATTGCCAGCACATTTTGAGGGCCGAGGGCCAGCGCAGACAGCCAACAGGAGAGGGCGGAATCAATGCCGCCGGAGAGGCCGACCACGGCCCGCTCCAGCCCCGCACCAGAAATCTGCTGGCGGATAAAATCCAGCAGAAATTGCTGCACCTGCATCGTATCAATCGTCAAATCAATGTTCATGGGTCTACCTTTCAGGGTTGCCACGGCCCGCACCAGTGCCTGCAATCGCAGGCGGGGGCGGAGATTTACTCGTATTTTAATGCATTCACCGGCACAATGGTAGCCGCCCGCAGGGAAGGGTATAACCCTGAAAGCAGCCCGACCACCGTGGCAAACACCAGGGCAAAGATCGGCAGCCAGAGCGGGGTGACCACCGCGGCCGTAATCGGCATGCCGCCGCCTTGCGAGCCTTGCCCCGCCAGGTAGCTGGTGGCAAATACATTCAGGGCTTGCCCGGCCAACCAGCCGAGCGCCACCCCCCCCCGCCCCCCCAAAAAAGCGAAGCCCCCCCCCCCCCCCCGGAAAAAGCTCAACACCTTTCGGGTGGTGCCGCCCATCGCCTTCATCAAACCC
>CALESS010000567.1 GCA_937907495.1 uncultured Anaerolineaceae bacterium | reverse complement strand
GGGGGGGGGGGGGGGGGGGGGGGGGGGGGGGGGGGGGAGGGGGGGGGGGGGGGGTGGGCGTTGGTTTGCAGGCCGCCAGGGCCGCCAGCAATGTTACCAGGACAATGAAACGGGTCAACGGTTTCATAAGATTTTCCTTTCCATGGATCAGCTTGCGGTCAGTGCAAAGACCGTCCAGGCCATCTTTTCAGATAAGGTATCCTATCCCATGGCAGGGATTTGTGTCAAGGACGGCTACCGCATTTGGCGAAACTCGCTATAATAGACGTAACCATGAGCGGCAGGCTACTTTATACCCCTCCCATGCCGCCGCTGGAGTGCATCATTTCATCTTCAAGGAGCCATACCATGAGTCATTATCTAAAAAGTGTGCTGGGGCAGCGGGAAAGCATCCTGTTTGTCACCCGCCATCACTGGTTTATCTTGCTGCGCTCCATCCTGGTGGAAGGGATCATGATTATCGCCATCCTGGTCCTGGTTTCACTGGCGATCGTCGAGATCCCGGAATACCCCTGGCTGCCGTTGCTGTACCTGCTGATCGCGCTGCCCTTCGCCAGCCTGTTCTGGGATGTGTTAAAGTTCACCAATCATGCGTTCGTCATCACCAACCGCCGCATCATCCAGATTGATGGCGTGATCAATAAGAACGTGACCGATTCCTCGCTGGAAAAAGTGAACGATGTGAAGATGAAGCAGAGTATCTTCGGGCGGTTCTTCAACTTTGGCGATATTGAGATCATGACCGCCTCGGAGCTTGGCATCAACAAGTTCAAGACCATCGCCCGGCCCATTCAATTCAAAACGGCCATGTTAAACGCCAAGGAAGAGCTGGAAAACGCCGCCCCGGCAATGCAAACCGGGCCGGATATCCCCGCCCTGATTGCCCAGTTGGATAACCTGCGCAAGCAAGGTGTGCTGAGCGAGGAAGAATTCCAGCTTAAGAAGGCCGAGTTACTGCAAAAGATTTAAGAGGCTTTCGCCGGGTTTATTCAGACTCGAGTGGATCAATAATCCGTTCGAGTCTTTTGATTCGTGAAGGCTCCCCCATCGAACGCAAGCAGCAACCTGCCATGGAAATCACCCTGGTGATGATGCAGCCACCCGCCGGATATCCGGCTTACCCCCGCCGCTATTCTTTTTTCACCTGGTGCACGTCAAAATCACGCGCCACGATGGCCCCCGGGAACACCGATTGGGCCTCGGCGATCACATCTTTTTCCCGGTAGCGGCGCGAGACGTGGTTCAAGATCAACTTCTCCACCCCGGCCCGGATGGCGAGAGTTGCGGCCTGGCGGGCGGTCAGGTGGCCAAACTGGCGGGCCATGTCGGCTTCACTATCCAGGTAGGTGGCTTCAATCACCAGCGCATCCGCTCCCCGGCAGGTTTCCACCAGGCTCTCCACTTCCCCCGCATCGCCGATATAAACCAGGCGCGTGCCCGGTTTGTAATCTCCCAGCACCTCATCTGGTTGGATCGTGCGCCCATCCCCCAGGTGAACCGGCAGCCCGGCGACCAGGTCGCGGCGCAACGGCCCGGGCGGAACCCCCAGCTCTTCTGCTTTTTCCGGCAGGAAAGGCCGCCGCCCTTGCTCCTCAAAGACGAAACCGAAACAATCCGCCCCCCGGTGCTGGACGGGAACGGCCCGCACGGAAAAATCCCCGCCCTCAAAAATCACCCCGGGTGTGATCGCCCGCAGATGCACGGGCATCGGCGGGGCGGCGCCGCGTAACACCACCCCATACAACAGGTCGTGGATGCGGTCCAGGGCGGCCTTGCCGCCGAAGATTTCCAGCTCGTCAATCGTTTCCCAGCGCATGTAGGTGGAGAGCAGCCCCGCCAACCCCAGGATGTGATCCAGGTGGCCATGCGTGATCAAGATGCGGTTGAGACGTTTGAAACCGATGCCGGATTGCAGAATCTGGCGCTGGGTGCCTTCGCCGCAATCCACCAGGAAGCGGTACTCATCATGTTTAATCACCGCAGCGGGCAGGCTGCGGTGGGCAGAGGGGGCGGAGGCAGAAGTGCCAAGGAAGATGATCTCGAACAAAGGGTTGAATTTCCTTCCAGGGGTGTTGCCACGGCGGATTTGGGTTTAACCCGCCCGGCCGGGAGGGTTTTCTCGTTCAGTGGCCTGTATTGTACCCCAAGTTGATTGAATTTCTTAAGTTTCAGGCTATAATCGCAGCAGAACAATTATTATGGAGGGACCATGGAACTGCTGAGCGTAAAAATCGAAAAACCGGAGGAGATCAACTTCATCCTCGGACAATCCCATTTTATCAAAACCGTCGAAGATGTGCACGAGGCCCTGGTCAACAGTGTGCCAGGCATCCGCTTCGGCTTGGCCTTCTGTGAAGCCTCCGGGATGTGCCTGGTGCGCTGGAGCGGCACCGACCCGGAAATGATCGAACTGGCCCGCAAGAATGCCCTGGCGATCAGCGCCGGGCATTCCTTCATTGTCTTCCTGGGTGCCGGGTTTTACCCGATCAACGTGATGAGCGCCATTCGGGCTGTGCCGGAAGTGGCGGGCATCTTCTGCGCCACCGCCAATGAGACCGAAGTCATCCTGGCAGATAACGGCAGCGGGCGCGGCATCCTGGGAATTATTGAAGGCCAGAAACCCAAAGGCATCGAAGCGGATGAGGACATCGCCTGGCGTAAGAACTTCCTGCGGCAGATTGGCTACAAAGCCTGATGGGAACTGGAAGGCAGCTTTCAGCGTCCTCATCTATGAAGCCGGGTGAAATGATCATCCGGCCGGATGCTGACTGTATTCAACTGGAGGAGATTCGATGAAAAAGCTATTCGCCTTGCTCATTTTGGCAGCCTTGCTGCTTTCCGCCTGTGGAGGGGCCGCCGCCCCGGATGATGCGGACCTGGCCACCCGGGTGGCGGAAATGTTGACCGCCATGCCCACGCCTACCGGTCAGGCCGGGCTGCCGACCACCCCACTGCCCACCACGGAGTTCACCGCCACCAACCCCGCGGCTACCCCCACCATCATCGTGGTCACGGCTACCCCCAAACCCACCCAGCCGGTGACAGCCACAGTCGTCCTGCCCACCGCCACCGAAGTGCCGCCGACCGCCACCCTGGCCCCCACCGATGCGCCCCCTGAACCCACAGCCACCAGCGTGGCGGGCGATCCACGCACCCGGCTGGGCAACCCGGCCTGGCGGGATGCCATGGATAATGACAACAACTGGCCCACCGGCAGCGATAAATACACCAGCATTGAATTCAAAGATGGCAAACTGCTGCTGACCGGGCTGGA
>CALESS010000566.1 GCA_937907495.1 uncultured Anaerolineaceae bacterium | reverse complement strand
GACACTGGTGGATGATCAAACGGCCGGCTTGATGTTGACCAACCCCAATACGCTCGGTTTATTCGACGAGAACGTCCTGGAAGTCGTCAAGATCATTCATGATGCGGGCGGCCTGATTTATGGTGATGGAGCCAACCTGAATGCCCTCCTTGGCATCGTCCGACCTGGCGATTTGGGTTTTGATGTAATGCACTTCAATTTGCACAAGACCTTCTCCACCCCGCACGGCGGTGGCGGACCGGGCTGCGGTCCGGTTGGGGTTGCTCCTCACCTGGTTGATTTTCTGCCAGGCCCCATGGTTGGGATTGTTGAAGAAGGCACCGCTGAAGAAGCCCCCCTTTACGGCTTTACCATGCCAGTCAAATCCATTGGCCGGGTCAAGTCTTTCTACGGTCAATTCGGCATGATGGTGCGGGCTTTCAATTACATCAGCATGCACGGTCCGGACGGCCTGAGAAATATTGCTGAATATGCCGTGCTCAATGCAAATTACCTGCTATCCAAAGTGCGCGGAGCTTATAAACTTCCTTACGATCGTATCTGTATGCACGAGTTTGTCCTGGAAGGTAAGTGGGCGGATGCACCCCAGGTTCACGCCCTGGATGTGGCCAAGCGATTGATGGATTACAAATTCCATCCACCGACCAACTACTTCCCGTTGATCGTACCCGAAGCCTTGATGATCGAACCGACTGAAACCGAAAGCATGCAAACACTGGATGCCTTTGCAGATGCCATGCTCAAAATTGCTGCCGAAGCACACTCCGAACCTGAACTGTTGAAATCAGCCCCGCACACCACTCCCATTGGCAGATTGGATGAGGTAAAGGCTGCCAGAGAATTAGTTCTCTGCTGCTGGCTGCCCGATTCCCTTTAATATTCTTGCTCAATTATCCACCAGTCGGAGCTGTTAAAGCTCTCGACTGGTGGATCAACAGCCCTTCGTCTCAGCGATGAACGAACAATGCAGCTTACAAAGAGGAGGTGGTGCACGTGGTCTCGGGGGAGCAAATTGAACAGGCTCAGGGATTAGTTGAGTATGCTCTGATTCTTATCATCGTGGTTGTAATTGTAGTCGTTGTGCTTTTCGTTTTGGGAAATTCAATTGGCAGTATGTACAGCAATGTTGTGGTAGTGCTTTGAAAATCTCCCGCCTTATAAAAGCCACTCCGTAAGCGGGGTGGCTTTTATGGTATCATTTTTACCATCAATCCAGTTGTGGAGAGGAACCCCAAATGCAAACCTATTTACACCTTTCCGTTGTTGATAACACCACCGCTCCAGCTCCAATTCTCATCCGCTTTACGCCCGCTGCGGACTCTCCCGCTCCCGGACTCCCGGGCAAGAAAGTGGGAGAGTATCTGTTTGAACCCTCACTTTCACAGCCCACCCTCACCGTCTCACTCGGCGAGCGAAACAAATGGAAAACGGATACTTTCCGCCAGGCTGGCGGAGCGGCTGCAAAATGGCTTTTGCAGCATAAGGTTGAAGCTGCGGAGATCTTGGAAGAGAACATCAATGAATTTCAAATCCCCTCAGCAATCTCCGCATTGATGGAAGGCCTGTTGCTCGGATCTTTTGAATTTACAAAATACAAATCGGAGGAGAAAACTTCTCTCACTCCGTCCATTCATATTCGCTGTGAAGATCCCCGCAGCCTGGATAAAGCCTTACTTCATGCTCAAATACTGACCGAATCTGTCAACCTCTCTCGCTCCTGGGCACACGAACCCGCTAATGTAATCAACCCCATCACCCTGGCAGAACGGGTGAGCGAACTGGCACTCGAAACCGGCCTCAAATGTACCGTTTTGGATGACACCACCCTGGAACAAATGGGCGCCGGCGGCATCCTCAATGTAGGCAAAGGTTCAGCCACTCCCTCACGCATGATCATCCTGGAATATGCGGGGAATCCTTCCGCGCGCGGATCTCAGCCCCTGGTGCTGATCGGCAAAGCGATCACCTTTGATACTGGCGGCTACTCCTTGAAGAGCGTTGAGGGCATCGTCTCCATGAAATACGACAAATGCGGCGGAGTCACGGTTGCAGCAACCATGGCAGCGGCTGCCCGCCTTGGGGTTTCACAGCCAATGGTGGGGATCATTGCCGCTTCAGAAAATATGGTTTCCGCTCAGGCCTATCGTCCGGATGATATCATCCGCATGTTATCCGGCAAGACGGTGGAAATTATTTCCACCGATGCTGAGGGTCGGCTGGTATTGGCGGATGCTCTAACCTATGCGCAGCAGAATTTTGCCCCGCGGGCGATGATTGATCTCGCTACCCTCACCGGTGGCGTTCTCGTCGCCCTTGGCCGGGTGCGTGCCGCGGTCATGGGCAATAATGACGAGCTTGCTCACTCTCTCATCCAATCCGGTGAAAATACAAGCGAACTACTCTGGCAGCTTCCTTTGGATGACGAGTTTGCCAATCTCATCAAGAGTGATGACGCGGATATCAAAAATTCAGGCGGCCGCGAAGGCCACGCCATTATTGGCGGCATGTTCCTTAAGCAATTTGTTCAAGATGACGTGCCCTGGGTGCATCTCGATATCGCCGGCATGGCGGATGCGAACAAGGAATCCGCTTATTGCCCGAAAGGCGCAACCGGTTTTGGCGTGCGGTTACTCATTGACTATATTGAAAAATTGAATTGAAATCAAACCCCGGCTCATCTGCAGCCGGGGTTTTCTTATTACTTCAAGTTTTTTCTCACGAAGGGGGTGACGATCTCGAGAGCCTCTTGCAGCTTGTCGGGGAATTTTCCACCTGCCTGGGCTAAAGTCGGCCTCCCGCCTCCAGAACCGCCGACAATTGCAGCCACTTGCTTGGCGATCTCACCCGCTTGTAACCCTCGTTTCACCAGATCTTCGGTCACACTGGCAATAATCGCTGGTTTTCCATCCACCACGGTAGCCAATACCACCACCCCGCTCGGATATTTTTGGCGGAAGCGGTCTGCCAATTGGCGAAGGGTATCTGTATCCGCCACTTTCAAAATGGCTGTCAACACGGCCACATCTCCGATGAGAGTAGCCGACTCTAGCACGGTTGTAAACTCATAGCCGGCCAAATCGTGGCGTAATTTTTGAATTTGCTTGCGTTCCTGGTCAATTTCATTCATCACCATTTCCGCCCGAGAAACCACCTCATCCAAACTCGTATTGAGTATGAGGGCAGTTTTCTTCAAAGCCCGCATTCTCGTCTGGATAATATCGTATGCTTTTCGCCCTGTAACCGCTTCAATACGGCGGATGCCCGAAGCCGTGCTGCCTTCGGAGAGAATCAGGAACGTGCCGATATCCCCCGTTTCATCCACGTGGGTACCACCGCACAATTCATACGACAGAGTCTCAGCTTCATCGGAGATGGTAATCGTTCGAACAATTTCACCATACTTCTCCCCAAACAATGCCGTCGCCCCTTCGGCCATCGCCTGGGAGAGAGGCTTGGTAACGATTCTCAGCTTGCGGTTATTCAGGATTTCACGGTTGACACCGGCTTCCACCAATTCCAATTGTTCACCCGTCAACGGTTCCGGATGGGTGAAATCAAATCGCAGCCGATCTGGCGCTACCAATGAACCAGCCTGGCGGGCATGGGGGCCCAAAACCTTATGTAATTCCGCATGCAACAGATGCGTAGCTGTGTGGTTACGCATGATGTCCTGTCGGCGTTGTAAATCCACCCGGGCGACAACCCCATCCGCTGTCTGCGGAGTGCCAGAAAGCACCTTCCCGACATGCGTGACCACCCCGGCGGCTGGTTTTCGCATATCTACAACTTCAATCATCCACTCCTTGCCCTGGCCCATCAACCAGCCCGTATCCGAGACCTGACCGCCTGATTCGATATAAAAATTGGTTTCCGGCAGGATGATTTCCACCACATCCCCCGGTGCGCAGGCAGTGAGCGATTCTCCATCCCGAATAATCGCCAGCACTCGGGTTGTGATATCCTCCTGGGAGTAAGGATTGTACCTCACACCTTCGGCAAGCAGACCGCTTTCATGAAGGTCCTCCACTACCGCCCTGTAGATATCCACATCTTCTCCGCCCAGCGAGCCGAAGGCTTTACCGCCTCCTGAAACCAGGCGATGCTCTTCCATGGCAGCCCGGAATCCCATTTCATCCACATCCAGCCCAATCTCGCGCGCAATATCACGGGTCAATTCGAGCGGCAAGCCATGAGTGGCATACAACTCGAAAGCCCTGCG
>CALESS010000565.1 GCA_937907495.1 uncultured Anaerolineaceae bacterium | reverse complement strand
CTGTTCGGGGGTAAGGTTGCTCAATTCGGCAACATGGGCAGCGCGCTTCTCGGTAAATGAAGCTAACGCCTTGCCAAGATCGTCGCCGATATAGTTGCGCTCACGCGCTAGCGCCAGGGCATCCGCACCCGCGACAACAGCATCGTCCACATCGCGTAGGCTACGGAAACGATTGGACGAAACCTCCTCAACATCGCGCAGGTGGCAAATCACCTCCAGCACCGACCAGCTTTCTGCATCCGGCCGGATCATCGCTTCTTCCTGGCTCAGGCCATGCGCCAAAGCTCGCACCATCGCCGGCCCCTGCGCCAGATTGCGCAACAATTCCCTTCCATCCATCGAATCCTCCGTCCCAGGTTCCTCCAGACAGGCTGTGTTCCCCTCTCATTATACAATCCCTGCGCCTGATTTGAAGATATAATTTTTAGCAGAATACCATCCACGGAGCGCAAATGCAAACCTTGTTTTCCCATCCCCTGGCGGATTACCGCTTCTTTGGCATCATCGGCAGCCTGATCCTGTTGCTTGGCATTTTCAGCAGCGGCCTGCTCTACCGCGGCAAAAAGGGCGAGCGCTATTCCATTTTCAACCACTTCATCTCGGAGCTGGGGGAACTGGGCGTCTCGCGGGCGGCGGTGGTCTTCAACGCCGGGCTGGTCGCGGCGGGCATCCTCCTGATCCCCTTCTGCATTGCCCTCGGATTGCTCATTCCGCACTGGCTGGCACACATCGGCATGGCGGCGGGCGTGTGGGCGGCGCTTTCCTGCGTCGGCGTGGGCGTCTTCCCGATGAATCATCTCAAATCCCACGCTCGGGTGGCTCTATCTTACTTCCGCTCCGGGCTGGTGATGGCCTTCTTCTTCACCCTCGCCATCCTCTTCCAACCGGCAGACCAGCGCGTGCTGCCGTTGACCGCCACCCTGTTCGGCGTACTGACCATTGCCGCCTACGCCGCCTTCCTGGCCTTCCCCTGGAAGAGCCGCGACGAAGACGTGCCAACCGAAGACCGCCTGAACCCGGAGCAGGAAAAGGAGCGCCCGCGCTTCTGGCTCATGCCCACCCTGGAATGGGCAATCTTCTTCACCAACATCACCTGGTTTTTGTTCATCGCCCTGATGATCCAGCCGTAACTACGGGAGACGGGGAATGATGAAGGGATCAATTCCCGCTTGTTTTTGCGCGTCGCTACGATGAACTACACCCCGTATAAAAAACCCGCCCTTGCGGACGGTTTCTTCATCTCACTCAATAATTACCCCTGCTTTGTGCCGCACTCCGGGCAGAACCTGGCGCCGCCGGTCTCAGCACCGCAGCTCGGGCACTTCGCCGGGCGGGGTGCAGCTTCCATCTTCGTGCCGCATTCCGGGCAGAACTTGGCCCCGTGCGTATCGGCACCGCACTTGGGGCAGAGCGCAGCCGCCGGCTGGGTCATCGGCGCCCCGCATTCCGGGCAGAACTTCGTCCCCGGTGCGGCCAGGGTGCCATCCTTCGGGCAGCGCGCCATCTGGTTTGTTGCCCGCTGGGCCGCATCCGCCGCTGCCGAGGCATTTTCAATGATCCCGCCCAGGCCGAAAGCCGCCGCAAAACCCTTGATGGCTGCCCCGGCTTGCTGGCCGCGCGCCTCGGCGATCTCATCCGTGCGCGGGCTGTCCTCCTGGCAGAAGCCGCTCTGGGTGTCAAAATCCGACAGGCAGACGATGCGCGTGCAGGTCGGGCATTCGCGGAAGTGCTGCTGCACCTGCTTCCAGGCCGTTTCAAGCTGGGCGGGGTTCATCTTGTAGCTGTAACGCGGGTCTTCGCCGGTCACCTTATCCGCCACCACCCCGCCAAACACCGGGATCTTGCGCAGCAAGCCCCCCGCCGCCTGGCGGCCAATATCCTGCCCCACCGTGCCGATCACATCCGGCTGGCTGCGGAACTCGCGCCCGCACATGTCGCAATAAAAAACGGCATACGGCCCGGCGCCATCGTTGCGGATGTCATACCTGGGCATACGAGAGAATTCGCTCATGGAAAACCTCCTGGTCAATTGAAGAATGAAATCTGGATGGTTAGGAAGAGTCTAATCCCCCCCGGCCCGGGCTGTCAAGTCACAAAGCTCCTGGTTTTCACCTGCGCCTTTTCCGCTGCGGGGTGAAATCCGCTCACACCGTGATCATCACAATTGCCGCCACGCAGGCTGCCACCCCCAGCCACTGCCGCCTGGAGATTCTCTGCTTCTGCAGAAAGTGCGCCAGCAGCACCGTCACCGCCGGGTAGAGCGAGGAAAGCACCACCGCCACATCCAGCCGGGTGAGCTGCCGCGCCGCCAGGAAGAAGATATTCCCGCCCGCATCCAGCAGACCGGCCAGCAAGGCCAGCGGATTGCTGCGCAAGCCCGGCAGCTTCAATCGGCTGAGCCGCAGCAGACCCAGCGAGCATAAAAACGTCATCGTCCGCGAGATGATCAGCGGAGAAAACACCAGCCCATGCTCCACCTGCGAGATCAAAATAAAAAAGCCGCCAAAACCCAGCCCGGCTACCAGGGCCAACCCCAAACCCCGCCGGTTGATCTTTCCCCCGCCCTCCACCTGGGATACCAGCCAGATGCCCGCCAGCGCCACCCCAAACCCGGCCAGCCGCAAGGTCTCCGGGGCGCCTTCGGTCAACATGCCAAAGCCCACCGGCAGCCCGGCCCCCACCACCGCCGAAACCGGGGCAATACTGGCTGCATTCTCCTGCCCCAG
>CALESS010000564.1 GCA_937907495.1 uncultured Anaerolineaceae bacterium | reverse complement strand
AAAAAGGCAAACGCGACGACACCTACGACCAACGCATCAACTGGCTTCGCCGCCTGATGGAATGGCGGCAGGATGTCTCCGACGCCCAGGAATTCGTGGATGGGATGAAGACCGATGTCTTCGAAGACCGGGTATATGTTTTCACCCCCCGCGGAGATATCATAGACTTACCCGCCGGTTCCACCCCCATTGATTTTGCCTACCACGTCCACACTGAAATCGGCCACCGCTGCCGCGGCGCAAAAATCAACGGCAAACTTGTAACCCTGGAGTATGTCCTCCATACCGGCGAGCAAGTCGAAATCCTCACTGCCAAACAGGGCGGCCCCAGCCGCGATTGGCTCAATCTCAACCTGGGGTTGGTAAAAACCCAGCGCGCCCGCAGCAAAGTTCAAGCCTGGTTCAAACGGCAGGACCGCGAACAAAACCTTGAACAGGGTAAGGATATGTTGGACCGCGAACTGCGCCGCCTGGGTTTACGGGATTTCGATTTGACGGTACTGGCGCAAAGTTTTGATCTCAAAAATGAGGAGGATTTATTTGCCGCGGTTGGCTGCGGAGATATTTCTCTCAACCGCATCATCAACCGGCTCAGCGAGGTCAACAAATCCTCCGATCCCCTGCTGGAGGTAAAAGCGCCTTCCGATGTCAAAGATGACGGTACCGCTATTACCGTGCTCGGCCTGAAGAATATGCTCACCTCCCTGGCCCGTTGTTGCAACCCGGCCCCCGGTGATGAGATCGTCGGGTACATCACCCGCGGCCGAGGGGCAACCATTCACCGCCGCGACTGCCCGAACATCCTCCGCCTCCGCGAGGGGGAAAGAATGGTCAAAGTGAGTTGGGGAGAGCCACACCGCACCTTCCCGGTAGCCATCCAAATCAAAGCCTACGACCGCCAGGGCTTGATGAACGATATTTCCGCCATTTTGAATAACGAGAGCATCAACCTGGTAGATATCAACCTGAAGTTCTCGCACAATCAGGCGGTCATTAACCTTGTTCTGGAAGTCGGCAACATTGCCCAGTTAAGCCGTACATTGACCCGCATCGAGAATCTGCCCAACGTGGTGGAAGCCAACCGCTTGAAACCCGGATAAAGGGGAAAATTGACAGAGCTATTATCCGTCCACAACGCCCGTCAAATGATTCTCCAGGCATTCCATCCACTCGAGCCCCTGGAAATCCCACTTTCTAAAGCCAATGGTTATGTGCTGGCGGAATCCATCTATTCCCCCCTGGATATCCCTTCATTCGCCAATTCCAGCATGGACGGATTTGCTGTGGTTTCCGCCGACCTCGCCAGGGCAGACCCGCAGCATCCCATTCGCCTCCAGGTGATCGAGGATATCCCTGCCGGTAAAGTCCCACTTCTCACGGTCCGTTCCGGTCTCGCCGCCCGCATCATGACCGGTGCCATGCTGCCCCCCGGTGCCGATGCCGTTCTTCCATTGGAAGAGACCCGCGAAGAGCCACACTTGCACTCCGTGCTTTGTTTTTCCGCCACCCAACCTGGGGATTTTATCCGCCCGGTGGGTCATGATTTTAAACAGCATGATCTCTTAATCCCAGGCGGAACGCGCCTCCATGCCCAGCACCTGGGTTTGTTGGCCTCCCTTGGTTTGGGGGAGCTGCGGGTTCATCGGAAGCCGAGAATCGCCCTGCTTACTACCGGAGATGAGCTCCTTCCCCCCGGCTCCGCCCTTCAACCCGGCAAAATCATCGACTCAAACAGCTTGGTGCTTTCCACCATGCTCGAAGAATCCGGTGCGGTCGTTCACCTCCAGGGAATTGCCCGAGATACCACGGATGAAATTTCTGACTTTATGGAAGCGGCCTCTGCAGCCGGGGTGGATTTGATTCTCTCATCAGCCGGGGTCAGTGTCGGAGAATATGATTTTGTCAAAGCGGCTATTTCCACCCACGGCAAAATTGATTTTTGGCGGGTCAATCTCCGCCCGGGAAAACCTCTTGCCTTTGGCCAATATCGTACTATTCCATTCTTCGGCTTGCCTGGCAACCCGGTTTCCTCCTTCGTCACCTTTCTGCTCTTCGTCCAGCCTGCCATTCAGAAAATGTGCGGCCTGGTGAACGACCCCTCGCGCCGCCTTTCAGCTTACCTCCAACAACCCGTCCAATCCGATGGCCGCGAGAGTTATCTGCGGGCTCACGCTCATCTCTCCCCCGATGGTGACATTCACGCTCAGCTGGCTGGCTCCCATCAAGGATCTGCAAATTTACTCGGTTTGGTTGCTTCAAATGCTTTACTGATTGTCCCTTCTGGAGTAAAATCGCTGCCAATTGGTGCAAGAGTGGACTTGTTGCTTATTGGTGATTTGACAAATGAGTAAATTGAACCGGGCTGTCATCGTCCTGGCGGGTCTGGGTCTGTTTGATGCCCTCTACCTGCTGGTGATTAAACTCACCGATGAACCTTCCCTCTGCATTCAGGGGGTTGGGGATTGTTGGTCAGTCAACACCAGCAAGTTTTCAGAAATAATGGGAATACCGATTTCGATTTTTGGTGCAGCTGCCTTTTTGGCAATCGTATTCATTCAGGTTTTTGAACAGAAGTCTGCATTCTTAAAAAAGTATGCTCCATTGGCCCTATTCGGCATCACC
>CALESS010000563.1 GCA_937907495.1 uncultured Anaerolineaceae bacterium | reverse complement strand
GGCGCAAATGAGCCAGGCATAATCCATCCCCCTGCCGAACCAATTCCACCAATTCTTGCGAGTTGCGACCCAGCTCATCCATGAGGGCCGCCAGGCCGCGCTGGTTATTATCGCGCATCCCGGCGCAGATCGGGCATTCCTCGGTCGGATGCAAGCGAGCCCGGCCTCCTCCATTCAAGCCTCGGAAGAATGAACGCCCCCCTCCCCCGGAATTCTTCCTGCGCCAGCCTTTGAGTACCTGCTGCAGCCGGTTGATGAGTTGTTCATGCAAGATATTGGTCCCCAGGGTGTCGCCATCGGAGCGCAGTTCCAGCGCTGCCAGTTGAAACGTGTGAGCCGGGCAGAATCCCAACGAATCCAGCACCTTCTGACGCGCCTTCTGATCCATCAGGTTCTCCTGTAAGAAAGCCGCCAGAAAACGCTCTTCCGCCGCCCGCTGCAGGTTACAAATTGGGCAGCCTGGCTGCTTCAGCGCCGGGATGAGCTGGTTGACCATCAAGGCGAAGGCCATTTCAGGTTCTCTTATCCGGGGGTGTGATCCAGGTTTGATTGATGTACAACAAACGCGGCACCTCCCCTCCCAGCATCACAGCCGTGCAGCCAGCCGGGGAGATATGCAGCCGCTGAAAATCGTCCAGGGCAAGGTTGAGAAAATGCGCCACCGCCAGCCGCACCACATCCGCATGGGTGAAACAGGCCAGCACATCTTTTTCGGAATGTTGCCCGGCGACCTGCGCCAGCGCCAGCACCACCCGCGCCTGGGCTTCAGCCAGGGTTTCACCCGCCGGGAAGCGCACCCTGGAGGGCTGCTGGTGCAGGATTTTCCAGAGATTGCTGCGCCCCAGTTGTTTGTAGGTGCGGCCCTGCCAGGCCCCATAATCAATTTCCAGCAAACCGGGTTGAACCTGGATGGGCAGACGGCGCGCCGCAGCCAGGGGGGCAGCCGTCTCGAGCGCTCGTTCCAACGGGCTGGAATAGATCGCCCGGATGGGTATCTCCTTCAGCCCGGCAACCAACCCGGCTGCCTGGGATTGCCCAACCGTGTTGAGATGCACCCCTGTCATGCGCCCGGCAAGGCGGCGGTGCATCACATCGTTCTCTCCATGCCGAATGAGCAGCAATATCGGCATCAGCTTTCCTTTTTTTCGCGGCTGCCCGCCAGGGCTTCCGCCTGGGCTTTGCGCCAGCGCTCCAGCCGCTCGGCTACCTGCCCCTCCAAGCCCTGGGCAGAGGGAGTGTAGAAAATCGATCCGAGCAATTCGGTGGGCAGATATTGCTGCGCGGAAAAATGCCCCGGAAATTCATGCGGATACTGGTAACCCTGACCGTGCCCCAAGGTTTGCGAATCCCGGCTGCCATCCATCAGGTGGTTGGGAATGGGGAAAACACCTTGCTTTTCCACCGTCTCCAGGGCTTTGAAATAACCCAGGGCGGAGTTGGATTTTGGTGCGGTTGCCAGGTAGAGGGTCGCTTCAACAATCGGGAAGACGCCTTCCGGGAAGCCGATGTATTCAAAGGCGTAGGCCGCAGAAACCGCCACCAACAACCCGGTCGGTGCTGCCAGGCCGATGTCCTCCCCCGCCAGGATAATCAGCCGGCGCAAAATGAAGCGCGGATCCTCCCCGGCAGCCAGCATCTTCGCCAGCCAGTACAGGGCGGCATCCGGGTCGGAACCGCGGACAGACTTGATGAAGGCGGAAATGGTATCGTAATGGGCGTCGCTATCTTTAAAATAGACCACCGCCCGCCGCTGGATGGATTCCTGGGCCACATCCAGGGAGATGTGGATCGCACCATCCGCGGCAGCCGGGGTCGTTTCCACGGCGAGTTCCAGGGCATTGAGCAGGTTACGCGCATCCCCGCCGCTCATATTGATTAAGTGAGCCCGGGCTTCGTCTTCCAAAACCACGTTTCGCTTGCCATAGCCGCGTTCCGGGTCGCTGAGCGCCCGCTCCAGGATGAGAGCCAGGTCGGCATCGGTGAGGGGCTTGAGTTCGAAGACCCGGGAGCGCGAGACCAGCGCCGGGATGACATCAAAATAGGGGTTTTCGGTGGTCGCCCCGATGAGCGTGATGAGGCCGTTTTCCACGTGCGCCAGCAGCCCATCTTGCTGGGCCTTATTCCACCGGTGGACTTCATCAATGAATAACAAGGTGCGGCGCTGATAAAGGCTCTGACGCTGTTCCGCTTCTTCAATCACCACCCGCAATTCTGCCTTACCAGCCAGCACTGCCGAGATGGTGACGAAGTGAGCCCGGGTGTGGGCGGCAATGACCTGGGCGAGGGTTGTTTTACCGGTTCCGGGTGGGCCAAATAACAAAATGGAGGAAAAAAGGCGGTCAGCGGCAATCGCCCGGCGCAAGAGCCGTCCCTCCCCCACAATATGCTCCTGACCAACCACTTCCTCCAGGTTGCGCGGCCGCATCCGGGCCGCGAGAGGGGCTGTTTCTTTCATCCGCTCGTTCATGGCGTTCTCAAATAAATCCATGTCTGAATTATACCCGGCATCCAACTCCCCGGGCGGTGGCTTTACAAAGTGTTTACAGATTAATATTTAAGGATACATTAAGCAAAG
>CALESS010000562.1 GCA_937907495.1 uncultured Anaerolineaceae bacterium | reverse complement strand
CACAAACGCCGCCAGGCGGTTTTCAATCAGCTCCCATAATTCCCGCAGGGAGTCGCGCTGTGCCGCCGACGCCAGCAGCAACAGGCTGCGCTGCGTTCGCTCCCCTCCCAGGATCCAAAAAGCCGTGAGCAAAAAAACCGCACCCACCGCCAACACTCCGCCCAAAAGCGTATCGGAGATGCGAATGAAATCTGCCACGGCGTTGAGTGGCTCGGCATTCTGCGGCATCTTGCTCAGCCACAGGCTTAACTCTTGCGGCATGCGCAGGCCGACATTCCAAAGGAATATGCTTTGGGATTGCAGCAACATCTGGCGGAATTGATCGTACAGGGCAGGGATGGACGACATTAACTCAACGGATTGCCGGGCCAGGCTGGGAATGATCAGGAAAAATACCCCGACCAAAATGAGAATGATCCCTCCAAAAATCAACAGCATAGCCGCCGCACGGCTCCAGCGATGAGCGGTCAGCCAATCTGCCAGCGGATTCAAAGCGGTGCCCAAGATAATGGCAGCGAAGAGAATGACCAACGTCATGTGGAAGCGCCACAACAGCCAGAAACCCAGGATAACGGCGGCAATCAGCAGCGTACCCAGAATCACCTGGCGGGCACTCCATGGAGGGGAGGATTTGGTAGAGGTTAGATCCATCGTTTTTTAACCACCCATGATCGAGGACCAGCGTGTGGCCCTCGATCATGGAAAAGGGTTGAGGGGGTGAGGTTTAGATCCAGCCCAACAGCAAGGCAAGGACGAGGATCACCAGCAGCGTACCAATCAGTCCACTGCCACGATAACCCCAGTTGCGGCTATAGGGCCAAACCGGCAGGGCGCCTAACAGCAACAGAACCAGCACAATGATCAAAATGGTCGTCCACATGGCTTAGCCCTTCTTCCCCATCGGCATCGAGGATTCATCGTCGTATTTCTTCAGGAATTTGTTCACTTCCCGCTCGGCTTCTTCTTTGGTGTAGCCATAGCGTTCCTGCAGCCGTCCGACCAGTTTATCGGTGGTGCCATCCATCTGGGTCAGATCGTCATCGGTGAGTTTTCCCCAATAAACCTTGGCCTGGCCTTTTACTTGTTTCCATTTTCCTTTCAAGATATCTTCGTTCATTTTTTTCTCCTTTGGGTTAAGTCAAGCAGAATGCTTGTTGAGTGTTTTCCGGGCTATACCACCCGCCGGGGACGGAAAATCAATCCCCATAAGGCTGTAAAGATGGCGGAACCGATGATCGCCCAAATAAGGGGGAAGGCTTCGCCCTGAATGTTGATGGTCAGCCACTCCGGCAAGCCAAACTGGCGGGCCAGCCACATGCCCAGGAATGCGCCGATGAAGCCAATGAGCGTGGAGATCAGGAAACCACCGAGTGAATATCCAGCGATTGCCTGGCCCAATGCTCCGGCGAGGGCTGCTACAACCAACAGGATGAGAAAACCTAACAGTGTCATACTTTTCCTCTTTTGTATTTGGGTCTCCCCTTCACAGAGGGAATGGCCTGATCGGAGCCTCTGTGAAGGGAAAGACCACCATTATCAGCCCTTCGGTTAAATATCCGGCGTCCGGTCGTGGTCTTCTTCGACTGTGCGTATGGAACGTGCTGTGGGCTGGTAGAACAGCAGCCATACAAGCCGGACAACTACCCATCCCACCAGGGCGTAGGCGAAGATGGCGATAATGGCCGGGATTTCAAACACCACGCCCTGCGCCTCGGGTGTCACCGTCAAACCCACAAAAGGCTTGAGAAACACATCGGTAAAGGAGTAAATCAAATTTGCAAACGGGTTTGCGGGGTTTGCAGCCATCAGCTTCAAAACCACACGCAGACCAATCAGCGCTTCCAACACTCCAAACAACAGCCAGATGATTTGAGCGATCCGGCTGACGGTCGCGCGCCGTTGGGCATCCAGGTTTTCAACCGTATGGGTTTTATGTTCATAGGTGCCATAATCGCGCACGACCACCTTCTCCTGACGATCTACTGGCGTGGGTTGTGTCGGTTGTGTCATTCATGCCTCCTGTGGATATTCAACGGCTATACGGTGGGGCGGCGGCGAAAGAACAGGGAAAGCACAAACAGCACCAGGAAGACGAAGAACACAATCTTCGCAACGCCTACCGCTGCACCGGCGATGGTGGTAAAGCCGAGCAAGGCAGCCACTAAAGCAATAATCAACAGGGTGATACTTAAACCTAACATTTTGGAAACTCCTTGTAATGGATTTATATCTTCTTGATTGGCATTTTCAGCCCTGGGATACCGCGAGGTTATACTCTCCAGTAGGGGCGGTAGCCGTAGTAATCAAAAACGTCCACCAGCCAGGCATGCTCGCTGGTATCCGGCCAATTGTCTTTATCAAAGCCGGGGGCATATTTCAGCACTTCTTTGTCCACATCCAAAATGACCTTCTCCTTCGTGGTGTCCACTTTCAGCGCATCCCACGGAATGGCGAATAACTTATCGCCCATGCCCAGGAAACCACCAAAAGAGAGCACTGCGTAAGCAATGCGACCGGTTGCCAGGTCAATCATCAACTCTTCAATCTTCCCCAAGTGTTCACCCATCGGGTTTTCCACAGCCGTGTTTTTGATGGTACCGGCGGAGAGGAGTGTAGGAGATGTGTAATTGTTATTCATCGGTTACCTCCAAAGGAATATATTTTGTTACGTCATCATCATAGCCAACGGGGGTCAACATCTCAATGCGGAAGCTGCCTAGGGCAGGGTTAGTACTTTCCCGCCCCGCGGTAGGGAATTCCCTGATATCACACAGCATTACAGTCGAATTGGCGCTCTTCATTAAAACCCGCACCGCTCTGCCCGCCAATCACTTCTTCCTAGGGAATCTCCTACCTGCGGTAAGGTTAAATCCGCATTGCCGGGAGGAGAGGGGTAAATTATCCTTATAGAGAGGAAGTTCT
Organism: uncultured Anaerolineaceae bacterium; assembly: GCA_937907495.1. Taxonomy (GTDB): domain Bacteria; phylum Chloroflexota; class Anaerolineae; order Anaerolineales; family Anaerolineaceae; genus CALESS01. The sequence goes on along the minus strand of CALESS010000562.1, from coordinate 568 downwards.
CATTTAAATAAATCTTTTTTGCTCAGATTAACCGCCACCCCCCGGGGGTGATGCAAAAAATTTGGGCTGGAGGAAATTAAAATGTTTAAACGTATCCTGGTTCCGCTGGATGGTTCAGCCCTGGCGGAAAGAGCCGTCCAACATGCAGAAAAATTTGCCCGGCTCTTCGGCGCCAATATCATCCTTCTTCGAGTGCTGGAGGTGGATGCCACAAACAATCACTCGGTGATGGTGGACCCGCTTAACTGGCAGCTTCGCAAATCGGAGGCTGAACTTTACCTCAGCCAGTTGGCCGCCAAAACCCAATCCCGCCTTCCAAAACCTTCCGAAGGCAGCGGGAAGAGGGTGGAATACGTTCTGTTGGAAGGCCGGATTGCAGAAACGATTATCAATTTTGCCCGGGCCAATGAGATTGACCTTCTCGTAATCAGTACCCATGGCAGCAGCGGTTTAAGCCCCTGGAACCTGAGCAGTATCACTGAAAAGGTGATTAACCAGGTGTATTTACCCATTCTGCTGGTGCGGGCGTATCAACCCGGCCTACAAGACTCATCCGGAGTGTTCTATC
>CALESS010000561.1 GCA_937907495.1 uncultured Anaerolineaceae bacterium | reverse complement strand
GGCCAAAACGATGGAGTTGTATTCGATTATTTCGCCCTTTTGGGGTGGCAGGCCAACCGGGATTAATTCCGACCCGGTGGGGAGGATGGCGACCCGCGGCCGGGCGGCCACCTGCAACTGGGTATGTCCGCTGGCTGCGGCTGCTCCCAGATCCACCGGGCGTAAAACCTGCCCTGCGGGCAGCACCAACTGGGTGGCGACGATATCCTCCCCCAGTGGGCGGACGTGCTGCCAGGGAGTGGCGGCATTCCGGATGCGAATGGCGGAGGGGTTGCGTAAATCCGCCGCCAGGCTCCCGGTCTTGTCCAGCGGCTCCACCGCTTCAATTGGAATGACGCAATCCGCCCAATCTGGCAGGGGATCTCCGGTATCTATGTAGATGGCTTGCTCCGGGCAGGCGAGGGATAGTGGAGAAGCGGGCAGAGCCGAGGCAGTAGCCGCCGAGCGGACTGCAAAACCATCCATCGCGGAAGCATGGTAATGGGGGGAGGAGAGGATTGCCCAGAGTGGTTGAGCCAGCACCCGACCGATGGCATTTTCATCGAGGGGGATTGTCTCTACCCGCAAAATTTTCCACAGATGGTACTTGGCCAGGGCGGATTGAAACAGGCTTTGGGCTTGTTGGAGGGGAATATCTTTGAGGTAAACGCTCATTGGCTGCCCTATAAAAGCATGACTTCCACCGGTTCATCGGCGGGCAGGCCATTGGAATCCGGATGGATGCGAATCAACCCATCTGCCTGGACCAGGGAGAAGATTAAATTACTTTTGTAGAAGATCGGCTCGGCCAGCATTCCGCGCGGAGAGGAGACCAATTTGACGGGGATCCAATCTTCCCGGCCGGCCTGGGAGGAAAGATTGATGGTAATGCGGGCAGGAATGGAGGGAAGGATGACAGGTTCCTGCCAACCTGAAAGGTAACGGAGAATGGGAAGGGCAAATAAGCGGGCAATGACCAGGGCAGAAACCGGGTTACCGGGCACGCCGATCAGGGGCTTGCCATTGCAAACCGCCAGGATGGTGGGCTTGCCGGGTTTGATGTTGACCCCATGCACCAAAACCCCCGGGGGCCCCATTTGTTGGATGACGCGCGCCGTCAGATCGCGGGTGGATGCCGAAGAGCCGGCGGTGATGATGACGAAATCCGATTGAGCCAAAACCTGGCGCAGCTTCTCATGGAAAATCGCTTCCACATCCGGCAGGATCTCATATTGCATCGGCAGACCGCCGTTTTGTTCCACCAGGGCGCTGAGTGAAAAGGTGTTGATGTCCCGCACCTGACCGGGCAGGGGCTGCTGGTGGGGAGGAATGACCTCATCCCCACTGGAGAGGATGCCCACCCGCGGTTGAGCAAAGCAGTGAATGGTTTGGATGCCAAATGCAGAAAATCCGCCAATCTCTTCCGGCCGGATGCGTTTGCCGGATGAGATCACTTTTTGCCCGGGCTGAACGTCCTCGCCGATGCCGAGAATATTTTCCAGCGGGGCAGCAGGGCGAAGAATCTCCACTTCGCCGGTGCCGGTGGTTTGGGTATATTCAATCATCACTACGGCATCCGCACCGGGTGGCAGCATGCCTCCGGTGTGGATTAATACCGCGGAGCGATCTGCCAGTGATTCTTCCACGGCTTTGCCCATGGGAATTTCCCCCGTCAATTGCAGGTAGGCCGGCAGACTTTCAGAGGCGCCAAATGTATCCCGGGCGTGAACGGCGTAGCCATCCACGGTGGAGCGGGGAAAGGCGGGCAGAGGAGCGGGGGCAAGGAGTTCTTCGGCGGTGATGCGTCCAAGAGATTGCAAAAGAGGAATTTGCTCGACCCGCGGGCTGAAGGGAGGCAGATTTGCCAGCCAAAGTTCCAGGGCTTGTTGGGGTGGCAGCAAATGGAGGAAGTCAGTCATGGGCTATGAAGTCCAGAGGGCAAAGGTAATGAAGTAAGCGGTGAGGGCGAAGGTTGCGGCGGCGGTTCCGGCAAGCAATGGCCAATTCGGCTTTGCCCCGCCAGCGATGCGCTGAATTTGCCAGATTTGAAATAGACCCACCGGCAGAGAAAGCAATCCGGCGCGCAGTAGAACCCAGGGGAGATCGAGAAGGGTGGAGAAGCCAAGGAAGAGATAAGCGAAGAGGATGAGCAAATTATGCAGGTTCATCCCAGGAGACCAGCCCAGGCGAACCATGGCCGTGCGGTCTTCAAAGCGTTCGTCGCGGGCGTATGTGCGCAGGCTGAGGGCCAGTTGAAGGGCAGTATAGAGCACCGTCAGGGGCAATGTGAGAGATATCAATAGGCGGTGAAGTGTGCCCGTTTGCAACAGGAAGGCCAGGGCGGGGGTGATGTTGGCAACCAGCAGGGCCTGAATCAGCTCGCCATAGCCGGAATAAGCCAGGCGCAGCGGGGGCAGGGCATAGGCCAGTGCCAGCAGAATGCCCATCCCTAAAAAGATGAATGCACCGGATTGGATGGCGCCATTGGAAAAGAGAATGACCGTGAACACCGCGCCGATGGTGAGGCTGGTAGCGGCGGCCAGTAAAAC
>CALESS010000560.1 GCA_937907495.1 uncultured Anaerolineaceae bacterium | reverse complement strand
CGAACTGCCATCGAAAAGGAATACGAACGCCAGGTGCGCGAGGTGGAAGCCGGTCACCGTATCGAAGCCTGGACACTGGAATGGGACGAAGATGCCGGGGTGCTGCGCAAGATGCGCTCCAAGGAGACCGAAGCGGATTACCGCTACTTCCGCGAGCCGGATTTGCTCCCCATCCACATGGAAGATGCCTGGCGCGAGGCCATCCTGGCGGATTTCCCCGAGCTGCCGCTTGCCCGCCGCACCCGTTTTTCCAGCGAGTACGGCCTGCCAGAGTATGATGCCGATATCCTGACCAGCGAACGCCAGCTTTCCGATTATTTTGAACAGGCGGTCAAAGCCTACGCCGGCGACCCCAAACGCGTCTCCAACTGGCTTATGAATGATGTACTGCGCATGCTCAACGAATCCGGCAAATCCGCCGGGGAGCTAAAGCTGACCCCGGCTTCCCTGGCGGAAATCATCAAGCTGGTGGATGCCGGCACGATCAACACTTCCACCGGGAAAACCTTACTGGCCAAAGTGGAAGAAACCGGAGAGACCCCGGCGGCAATCGTGAAAGCCGAAGGGCTGGCCCAGGTCAGCGATGATGCCGCCATCCGTGCCATCTGCCAGGAGGTACTGGCCGAAAGCCCGAAGGAAGTAGCCTCTTACCAATCTGGAAAAGTGACCCTGCTTGGCTATTTTGTCGGCCAGGTGATGAAGAAGATGCGCGGTAAAGCCGACCCGGCCCTGGCGCGCAGCATCCTGGAAGAACTGCTCGCCGCCTGAACCGTGGTGAACCTGTGCCCCGCCGCCGCCGCCGATTTCCCTGCCATCCGCAAGCTCATCTGGCAGGTGAGGATCAACCCCAGCGGGTTGAACTGGCGGCGGTTTACCCTGGCGGTGAATGAGGCCGGCGGCCTGCTGGGTTGCGGGCAGATCAAACCTCATGGCGATGGCAGCCGGGAATTGGCCTCGATCGCGGTGATCCCGTCAGCCCGCGGCCAGGGGATTGCCCGCGCCCTCATCACTCACCTCATGCAGTCGGAACCACCGCCGCTTTTCCTGACCTGCCAGCCGCCGTTACAACCGCTTTACACCCGCTTTGGTTTCCGGACCCTGGCGCTGGCCGAATATCCACCCTATTTCCGCCGCCTGCAGCGCCTGGTGGCGGTTTTTAATTTCTTCCGCCGCTCCCATGAAAGCTTCAGCCTCATGCGTTGGGATGGAAATTTGAATTGAAAAGCCTTTTTGGTTATACTGCCTCCATGGGGTAGGGTGCCTGGCACTCCCCTCATTCGATTGCCTGGAGGAAAATATGACCAATCATGATCTGGCTGATATCTTTGAACACATTGCCAACCTGTTGGAAATCAAGGGCGAGCTGGTATTTAAAACCCTCGCCTACCGCCGGGTGGCAGAAACCTTGCGCAACCTGCCGGAGGATATTCACGTTGTGCTGGCCGAAAACCGCCTGGAGCAGATTCCCGGCGTAGGTAAGGCGATTGCCGAAAAGATCACTGAGCTGCTAACCACCGGATCATTGGGGTTTTTGGAGACGCTGGAGCAGGAAGTGCCGCCCACCCTGGAAACCCTGCTGGAAGTGCCCGATGTCGGCCCTAAGAAGGCGGCCCTCTTCTGGCGCGAATTGGGCATCATCAACCTGGCAGGGCTGGAGGCGGCTGCCCGCGCCGGTCAGTTGCGCAGCCTGCCCGGCATGGGAGCCAAAAGCGAGGAACGCATCCTGGCGGGGTTGGCTGCCCTTTCGCGGCGCACCAACCGCATGCTGCTCGGCAATGCCCGCCCGCTGGCCTTGCGCTGGCTGGCCTGGCTGAATGCCCAGCCGGGTGTGGAAGCCGCCGAGGTGGCGGGCAGTCTGCGGCGCTGGAAATCCACCATCGGTGACCTGGACCTGGTGGCTGCCTGCCGCAGCCCCAAACCCCTGATGGAAGCCTTTGTCCATCATCCGGATGTGGTGCGGATTGCCGGGCAGGGCGAGAATAAATCCAGCGTGGAACTATCCAATGGCATTAACTTGCAGCTCTGGGCTCAGCCGCCGGAGCGCTTCGGCACGCTGCTGCAATTCGTCAGCGGCTCCAAGGACCACAACGTCCGTCTGCGGGAATTGGCGCAGAAGAAGGGTTTTTCCCTCTCTGAACAGGCCATCCAGCAGGCCGATGGGAGTGAAATTTTATGCGCCACAGAACAGGAGGTGTACACAGCTCTTGGCCTGCCCTGGATTCCGCCTGAACTGCGCGAAGACCGCGGCGAAATTCAGGCTGCCCAGGCCGGCAGGCTGCCGGAGCTGATCCAGACCTCCGACCTGACGGCTGACCTGCATAACCACACCAACTGGAGTGACGGCGCTTCCACCCTGGAAGAAATGGCCCGCGGCGCCCTGGCCCGCGGCCGCAAGGTTTTTGCCATCACCGATCACTCCGGCGGGCTTTCCATTACCGGCGGTTTGAGCGTGGAGCGTTTGCGCCAGCAACGGCTGGAAATTGACGCCCTGCAAGAAAAACTGGGGGAGCAGATCCTGCTGTTACAAGGGGCGGAGGTCGAAATCCGTGCGGATGGCAGCCTGGATTACCCGGATGAAGTGCTGGCGGAACTGGATGTGGTGGTGGCTTCGCTGCATATCAGCCTGCGCCAGCCGCGGGAACGGGTCACTGCCCGCCTGCTGAACGCCATCCGCAACCCGAATGTGGATCTCATCGGTCACCCCAGCGGACGCCTGCTGGGGTATCGCGAAGGCGCTGACCTGGACTGGGACGAGGTACTGCCTGCCGCCCGGGAATCCGGCGTGGCGCTGGAAATTAATGCCAATCCTTCCCGCCTGGATTTGGATGAGGTTTATGCCCGCCGGGCCGGGGAGATGGGCATCCCGATCGCCATCAACACCGATTCCCACGCCCCGGACCAAATGGACCTGGCGGAATATGGGGTTTCGGTCGCCCGCCGGGCCTGGCTGACCCCGCAACAGGTGATCACCACCTGGCAGCCCGCGCAGATCCGGGAGTTCTTGAAACGAAAACGGAGCTGAAGAAAACTTCAGCTCCGCAGGGTGAGTGAACGCCCGGGAGGCTCCCCGCAGCCGGATCTATCCGCCGGTGGCAACCCGATCATCCATCAAGATCTGGGCAGTTTCCATATCCATCCCTTCGCGGGTGGGTTCAATCAATTTATTTTCAATGATTAACATATCTTCTTCTTTAAAATCATAACGTCCGGGCATGTGTACCTCCTGTAGATGCTCAATAAGGGGCGCAAGATGCGCTCCTGTGAAATGCCCGTATCATCGGGCAACAATTATGTCTGGGGGAGAATGGAGCTTGCAAGCTCCGGAGGCATCCGCTGATCTCTCGATTTTCCCCTGCCCCGGCAGGGTTAGCGCTCCCTTCGCAGGGAGGAACCTCTTCCTCGTCACCCCGGAACCATTCCGGGGCTCAGCCGCTGTATCTCCACCGGCTTTCACTCACAATCTAAATATAACAGGAAGTGAGGGTGGAGTCAAATGGTTATCGGTAAGGGATTCACATTTTCTATCTGAGGACAAGTGGTTCACTCCTTCTGATCATTGGATGAGGCCGATCTGTGTCCTTTGCAAACCAAGAAAGCAGGTGAGGAAATCTCCATTTGAGCTTATAGATTGCCTGACCCCGGTTTTATTGCGGAGCGCCACGCTGTGGGGCTTGTACTAACAATAGGGTAGTGACAGATTTTATTTGCTCCCTTGGATATCCGCAGTTTTATAAACAATGCTTAGTTTCGCAATCGCGGCCTGGCAAACAGGCGGCAAGCCGGAAAGGTCACCGGCAGAAGCGAGCATATTTCCCCGATACTCGGGTGCGCTCCAATGCTCCCGATCCACATAGCCCAAACGGTAATAATGTTGCCCGGCATCGTAACACCAATTTTGCCCGTTGAGAACGAACGGCGGCTGGATCATACGCAGGTCTCGGGGTGTCAGGCGGGCCAGGGTTTGCGGATAGTGCCCTTCGCGCTGGTAATAAGTTTGGATGGCATAAGTGAGGCGTTCACCACGCTCTCTTGTCAGTGTGCCAACGTCAATATTCATGGCGGGGATTGACAATGTATATATCATTAGCGGAATGAAGAGGATGAAGAGCAAACTTATCCATTTGGACTTGCCGGGCAGATTGAGGGCCAGCACCATCCCGCATAGCAGACAGGTTATTACCGGTAGGATTAACCATAGACCCCCGAGGGCATCATAGGTGTTATCCCACATCAGCAGGTCGGAGAGGTTGTGGAAGAACATCAACAACAGGGCGCTGCTCAGGCCAAACAGGGCTGGCAGCGTCCAGTCATCCCGTTTGGTCGGGGCGGAAAGTTCGCCCGGCTTTGTGGGCGGCAGATTCAGCCAACGATGCAGTATCTGGGCAGCTTGATCTATCATAGCCGCCGCCATGACGACCGCCAGGAGAAAACACGAAAAGACAAGGATGTTCACGATGGAAAGATAAGGCTGGGGCAGATGGTAATTATAAAATTTCTCCGATTCTACCAGAGAGGATGTAGGCCACAACAGGCCGAGTAGGACGCCCAGGCCGATATAGATCAATGTCTTCGTCCGCAATTTTCTGGCCTGCCAGAGCAAAAGTGAGAGAGGGAAGGCAACAACCAGGCCAATTGTAATGGTCCAGATTCCACCCAAATAGGAGCCGAAAGCGATCTGCACAATTATGATAGAGACGAACAAGGTCACCAGGAAGAAACCATTTCGTTTCATTTTGAACTCACCTTGCGGGTGGCTGCGCTGTGCTGCTGCCAGGTTGCCGGGCAGATCGCGCAGCTCCCGCCAAAAAACCAATATGATGGCACCCCAACCGCCCTGAGATGCTTCTGCTATCACCTGGCCAAAAACATCCTGCATCTCCGCCCCCATTTCCTGGCGAAAAGCCAATGGATATAAGTGTAGAATGGCCGCATAACCCTGGGTGACCAGATGAACCAGGAAATTCATCTGCATTCCTCCAATAGTTGTGTCCCGGCTAAATCTACCAGTTGCCGCAGGCGGTTTAGTTCAGCATTCAAAATGCGGCGTCCCAACTGGGTGAGGGAATAGGCTTTGCGCTCGCGCTCAGTGAGGTTGGGCTGCGGGTCATCCACCCGCTCAATCCACCCCTGTTCCAGCATGCGCTTGAGCGCGCCATACAGAGTGCCCGTGCTAAGCAGGATTCGTGCTTCACTCAGGCTTGCCACATCTTTGAGAATGGCATAGCCGTGGAGGGGACCCTGCGCCAGGGAGAGCAAGATAAAGAAGACGGCTTCAGAAAGGGGGAGAACAGTTTCACGATTCGAGGGCATGGGGTGGTAAACCTCCTATATGTCGCTAGACGACATATTGTTTGAAATGATCATAGCACAAACGGTTTCAAAATCCAAGGATGGTTTTTGGACTATTTCTCAAAAAGAAAAACGGCGAGGTCCATCCATACCCTCCAACCCGGCCCCCCGAAAAGAGTGGTAAAATTGGAGGCTGAGGTGCAAAATATGTCCAATCGTTCAACCAACAGTAAAAATCTTCGGCGCGAAGAAAAACCACGCCGCAATTGGCAGCAGATTGTCTTTATCGTTATTTCGGTGATCCTGGTGCTGGCCTGGATCCTTTCGCTGGTTTCCACCATCTAACGACTATTCAACCGCCAGGGAAGATGTGACTCCCTTGCCACCTTGCCCCATCCTGGATGGGGATTTTGTATTTTCACCCAGGCCCGAATGTTGATTGTCATATTGAATGGCTCAATTCACCCCTTCGGCGCGTGACCATTGTCGGCGGATTTGGGAAATATGGTACTTTGCGCATCGGCGTTCTTTTATTAACATAAGTAGAATGTTAAAGCAAGAGTTGGCGAATTTCCCACTTTTTCAGGGCTTGAGCGAGGCACAACTGCTGGAGATCAATCCCCTGCTGGAATATTGCCACTTTCCGGCGGGCATGGTGATTTTTGAACAGGGTGCGCCGGCAACCTGCCTGTATCTGCTCGTTAGCGGCTGTGTGGAAGTGCGCTACAAGCCTTATGATGGACCCATTCTCACCGTGGCAAAAATCTCACCGGGCGGAGTGTTTGGTTGGTCGGCTGCATTGGGGCGCGATGTGTACACCTCCGCCGCAGTGGCCGGGGAACCGGTGGAAGCCCAGCGCCTGTATGGTGAAAAACTGCACTGCCTTTGTGACCGCCATCCGGAAACGGGTGTGGTATTATTGGAACGTCTGGCAAGTGTGATTGCTGAACGACTTTCCAGCACACATGAACAAATCCTGGCGATCTTACAAAATGGGTTGGACCGCTGCGAAGGTCCCGGAAGGAGCGAAAAATGACCGAAGAAATTCCCAAATTCCCGGTGGATGAGCAGATGCGTGCCCTGGTAGAACAGTTGGATGGCTATATCAATACCTATCATGGCGGCTCGGTGGAGTTTGTCAGTTTTGATGGCAAGGTGGTCAGGGTGCGCATGGGCGGCGCCTGTCTGGGCTGTCCCCTTTCCCCGGTGACCCTCAAAGGCTGGGTGGAAGGCACCCTGCGCCAGTTTTTCCCGGAAGTAACCGGGGTGGAAGCTGTGCAGGACTAGAAAAATCGCATTCTTATAAAACCAAACCGGGAGCCAACGCTCCCGGTTTTTGCTTGTCGCCGGTTAAAACAAGCGAAAATTCTTCTTGCGCACCCTTAACCCCCAGCTTATGGCGTGGACCCGGGCCAATCCCAATGTTCAAAAGCCGGGATCAGGCTATGGGCGGTTAAATCCAACTGCAAGGGGGTGATGGAAACAAAGCCCTCCCCCAGTGCGCCAAAATCGGTCCCCTCTTCCTGCACCCCGGTCGGCCATTCTCCGCCGATCCAGTAATATGGCTGACCGCGTGGGTCCTCGCGCCTAACCAGTGCATCCCGGTAGATGCGCAACCCCTGGCGGGTGATGCAGAAACCCCGCATCTCTGCTGCGGGCCGGAAAGGGATGTTGACGTTGAGCAAAATCCCGGCGGGAATCCCCTGGCGGGCGGCGTTTTGCACCACCTGGCGCACAATCAACACCGAGTCCGTGAAGCGTTCGGCAGTTATCGGCGAATCCGGGCCATCCAGCGAGAAGGCAATGGCTGGAATATGTTCAATGGCGGCTTCCATGGCCGCGGTGACGGTGCCGGAATAGGTGACATCATGCCCCAGGTTGGCATAGGGGTTAATGCCAGAGACCACCAGATCCACCGGCCCTTCCACCAGCCCCAGCAAGGCTAAAGCCACACAATCACTGGGGGCTCCGTCCGAAGCCAGGGCAGGGGTGCCATCTGCCAGGCGGGTTTCCTTCACCCGCAGCGGCCGGTGCATGGTTTTCACATGCCCGGAAGCCGACCAGTTATGGTCGGGTGCCAGCACGCTCACCCGGCCCAGCGGTTGAACCGCCTGAACCAGCGCCAGCAAGCCGGGAGCCTGCACGCCATCATCATTGGTGACGAGAATATGCATGTCCTATCCTTCCACGTAGATACCTGGATTGTACATCAATCCGGGCTGGCTCGTGAAAGGATTCCGCTTTCCACCGGGCGCCCCCTGCACCCGGTGGATGGATAAAATCCCCCTGCTATTGCCAGTATTCTTCGTTGAAGCGGGTGCGATCCTGTTTGCAGCGGATGTGCTTGAGCCCCTTGCGCCGGTTACGCCAGACGGTGATGATGGTGCGCTGGTCGCGTCCCATCACCACGGCGGTTCCCACCAGGCGGCAGGCGAAATCCCGCCGTTGGTCGCTGGCTGGCAGGTCGGCCTGCTTCAGGTAGAAGATGAGTGCGCCAGCCCGGTGGTACTTGCTGGCAAAAAAGAGAATATATTCCAGCTCGTCGTGCGACAGGCCCCGTCTTGCCGCCTGCCATTTTGAGTGATCTGTCCATTGAAATGACATACCCGCCTCCTCTCGGCAATTGGTGAACTGGTTTTCATCATCTTAGCCGAAAGGAGGCGGGTGGAGGTGTAGATTATCTATGGTTTAGGGGAAGAATTCCATTTCTGGCATGGTCATCACGTGGAAAGCCAGGGTTTCCATATCCCTGGCCTTGCCGGAGGCGGTGGCGTTCAATTCATCCATGATCTGCTGCAAGTGGGAGAGAGCCAGGGGGTTATCTCCCAGCCTCTCGCGGGCCTCAATTTCTCCATTGAGCAGTTCCTCCAGCCCCAGTTTTTTATAAATTCCACTCACCAGGCCGTAGGTCCAATTCTCGGTGATGCTCATCTCATCTGCCAGGTCGCGCCGCTCCATGGAGAAGAGAAATGCCAGGCGGGCAGCAGCCACCTCCCGCGGGGTGAAATCATAGATCGGGGTATGACCGTTGATGCAAACCCGGTTCGGGGGCAGGCGAAAGCACAATTCGCCCGCCAGGTCTTCCACGCCGGGGGTGGAGATCCAGCGGCCTTCCATTGCCATGCTCACCGCCCAGACCATCGAATTGCTGATTTCCCCTTTGAGGATATACCCGCACACATGCTCGTTTTGGGTTTGCTGCAGGATATGCTCCTGCGGGTGAATGCCGGTCAGCAGGATG
>CALESS010000559.1 GCA_937907495.1 uncultured Anaerolineaceae bacterium | reverse complement strand
CAACTTTGGAGATGCCTTCGTTGTACATGACGTCAAATTCAGCAGTGCGGAAGGGCGGGGCCACTTTGTTCTTGACCACCCGCACCCGCACCCGGTTGCCGATGATTTCCGTTCCGACCTTGATGGATTGAATCCGGCGCACGTCCAGCCGGACCGAAGCGTAGAACTTGAGCGCCATGCCGCCGGTGGTGGTTTCCGGGTTCCCGAACATTACACCAATTTTTTGGCGCAGTTGGTTGGTGAAAACAACGGAGGTCTTGGTCTGGTTGATGGCGCCGCTCAACTTCCGCAGAGCCTGTGACATCAAACGGGCTTGCATACCCATCGTGGCATCGCCCATATCGCCCTCGATTTCGTTGCGGGGTACCAGGGCCGCCACGGAATCAATCACGACGATTTCAACAGCGCCAGAGCGCACCAGGGTATCGGTGATCTCCAGGGCTTGTTCGCCAGTATCGGGCTGCGAGATGAAGAGGCGGTCCAAATCCACACCCAGGCGGGCCGCGTAGACCGGATCGAGGGCGTGTTCCATATCCACATAGGCGGCAGTTCCGCCCATGCGTTGACATTCCGCCACGATATGCAGGCAGAGTGTGGTCTTACCGGAGGATTCCGGACCGTAAATTTCGGTGATCCGGCCGCGCGGAATGCCGCCGACTCCCAGGGCCAAATCCAGCGAGAGCGACCCGGTGGGGATGATTTCAACCTCTAAAGAATGGGCTTCGCCCATGAGCATAATGGCGCCTTCGCCATAACGCTTGTTAATTTCGTTGAGTGCCTTTTCAAGAACAGCCCGGCGGGCATCATCCTGGTTGGAACCCGGTTTGGAGGGCAGCTCTGGGGCTGGGGTAGATTTCCTTGCCATCAATCACGCTCCTGAAGTAGAGTCTGAATTAATTATATTCCATTTATATGCAATGATTATAGTACATTTGTTCAAAAGGTCAAGAGGTGAAGAACAGTTGGATTTCCACAGCACACCCAACCCCCGGTCTCTGGAAGAAACACTGGGGTTGGGTGGAGGAGGTGAGCCTTCCCACAAAATGAGACGGTTTTCAGGCACAAGATGTGCCATCCACGGATGTAACCGGCGTGAAGTACGAAGCCTTACTGCGGTCGGTCGCGCAGCATCAGGGCGGTGAAGCGGGTGGATTCTTCCACAGAAAGCAGCAGAGTCACCAGGTCTCCGACCGCATACATCGAGATGAAGATCAGCCCGCCGCCCAGCAGGGCAAAGATGGTGAAGAAGATGGCTGCAACTACCTCAAAGCCGCCCATGTTCATGCCGGTCATATCGTTAAGGTAGCTGCCACCAGCCAGCAGGGAAATATCCATCCCCAACACGCCCAGGATGGTGAGCGCCAAAAAGATGAATGCCAGGACTTTATACAGGCCGCCCATAAATCGCAATGCTTTATATTTCTTTTCCATTTTTCCTCCTAGGAGATGATAAAAGTAAGCTCTTTAATTGTACAGTAAATTTCAAATCGTGGTTGTGGGGTGGATGCAATAATTCGGCCAGGTTCAGATGTGTACTTCGCCGAATCCGTGCGCTGGATTGAAAAAATCCATTGACACTTCTGCTACAATAAGAATATCCCCATACCCTTGAATAGGAGGTCTTGCATGTCCAGCCTGAAGACAACCATGACCGGTTATGCCACCTACCGTGGACGGGAAGGCCAGTGGGCTTTTCTGCTGCACCGCCTTTGCGGTCTTGGCACGGGCCTTTTCCTAACGGTTCATATTGTGGATACAGCGCTGGTGTACCTGGCGCCCAAGTTGTATATCGAAGTCATCAACCTGTACCAGACAACCCTGTTTGGCATCGGGGAGATATTCCTTATTTTTTGCGTCTTTTTCCACGGGGTGAATGGGTTGCGAATTGCCGCCTTTGACCTGTTCCGTCCCCAGAATTGGAGCATTCCAGTGGCCCGCGCTTCCACCCGTCTGACCCTCATCATCAGCCTGGTTCTATGGGTACCCGCCGCTGTATGGATGGCGCGCAACATCCTCATCCACAATTTCGGCCTGTTTGGCGGATAGGAGAATGAAATGAACCAGACAAACTCATTACCAGTAAATCCACCCGCCAATTACGAGACCAGCGCCTGGAAGTGGATGCGATATTCCGCTTTCCTGCTCATCCCCCTGGTATGGGGGCACATCATCCTGCAGGATGTTGTGGTAGGGGTACATGCCATCGGCAATGACCCGCTGGGCTATGTGGCCCAACGCTGGGCCAGCTACGGCTGGCGGATTTATGACGCCTTGCTGCTGGGCTTTGCTTTTGCCCACGGCGTAAACGGCCTGCGCCAGGTGGCACAGGATGTCATCCACAAGCCGGTGGCTCGCAAGATCTTAAACTGGGGCCTGTTCTTCTTTTGGCTGGTGATTACCCTGGTCGGGGCGGTGGCCCTCATCGCCGGTGTCCGGCAGATGCCGTAAGGAGGCGAAACGATGACTCAGACGCATATCTTTGATGTGATTATTGTGGGCGGCGGAGGCGCGGGCCTCATGGCAGCCTTGAATGCCTCCAAATCCGCCAAGACGGCGGTCATCAGCAAGCTTTACCCCAGCCGCTCCCATACCGGAGCAGCCCAGGGGGGCATCGGCGCGGCGCTTGGCAACCTGGAAGAAGATCAGCCCGAGTGGCATACCTATGATACGGTCAAAGGTTCGGACTGGCTCGGTGACCAGGATGCAATTGAATTCATGTGCGCCGAAGCTGTGCAAGCGGTATATGACCTGGAGCAAATGGGGCTGCCCTTCTCCCGCACGCCGGATGGGCGGATTGCCCAGCGTCCGTTTGGTGGACATACCAATAACCTCACCGGTAAACCGGTGCGGCGCTCCTGTTATGCGGCAGACCGCACCGGGCACATGATTTTACAGACTCTTTATCAGCAGTGCATCAAGAACGAGACCCAATTTTTCGATGAATTCGAAGTGCTGGATTTGATCCTGGCGGAGGGGGCCGTTGCCGGGGTAGTGGCCCTGGAGATGGCGACCGGCGAATTGCATATCTTCCGTGCCAGGGCCATCATCTTTGCCACCGGCGGCTACGGCCGGGTATGGGAGATCACCTCCAACGCCTACGCCTACACGGGTGATGGGGTGGCGGTTACCCTGCGGCGCGGCATCCCCGCCCAGGATATGGAGTTCTTCCAGTTTCACCCAACGGGCATCCATAAGCTGGGGATTTTAATCACCGAGGCGGTGCGCGGCGAGGGCGGCATTCTCATCAATGACCAGGGCGAACGCTTTATGCAGCGCTACGCGCCACACGTCCGCGACCTGGCCTCGCGCGATGTGGTCAGCCGGGCAATGTACCTTGAGATGCGCGAAGGTCGGGGCATCAAGGGTGGTCGTTACCTGTATCTCGATGTGCGCCCGGAGACGGTTAACCGCTGTGCGGAAGAGGATGGGCGCACCCGCCCGGATGGCCAGCCCTACCGGGTGACCGGAGAAGAAATTTTGAGCAAGATCCCGGATATTGCAGATTTCTGCCGCACTTACCTCGGTGTGGACCCGATCACGCAGCCCATGCCGGTGCAGCCCACTGCCCATTATGCAATGGGTGGCATCCCGACAGATTTATATGGCCGGGTGATCGTGGATGCGGAAAAGCGAGTTCTGCCGGGTCTGTACGCGGCCGGCGAGTGTGCCTGTGTCTCGGTGCATGGCGCCAACCGCCTGGGCACCAATTCCCTGGTGGACCTGGTCGTCTTCGGAAAGCATGCCGGTTTGGATGCTGCCCGCTACGCGACCGAAGCTGCCCTGCCGGAGCTGCCTGCTGATGCCCTGGAATTCTCCCGCCAGCAATTGGATCAACTGCGGAATGGAGATGGCAGCGAGCAAGTGGCCGCTCTGACCCACGAAATGCAAGCCGTCATGTTTGAGGATGTGGGTGTCTTCCGCACCCGCCAGGGATTGGAGTCGGCGGTGGAAAAAATCCGCCAGTTGCGCCAGCGCTATGCGCAAGGGGTACGGGTGAAAGATACGGGGAAGGTATTCAACACGGAACTGGTGAATGCCTGGGAACTTGGCAACCTGTTGGATCTGGCTCTCGTAACGGCGGTTTCTGCCCGGGAGCGCAGCGAAAGCCGCGGCGCCCATGCCCGCGAAGATTTCCCAGAGCGGGATGATGCCCGGTGGATGAAGCACACCCTTGCCTGGTTGAAAGATGACGAGATCCGCTTGGATTATAAGCCGGTCACCATCACCCGCTTTCCTCCCAAAGAGAGGGTTTACTAACATGAAGATTACATTTAAAGTTCTCCGTTTTCACCCCGAGAGGGACGAAAAACCCCACTTTGATTCCTGGGATTTGGAGGTTGAACCCACCGACCGGGTTTTGGACCTCTTGGAGCAGGTACGCGGCTTTTATGACGGCTCACTGGCTTTCCGCCGCTCATGTGCCCACGGGGTGTGCGGGTCGGATGCCATGCGCATCAACGGCCGCAACCGGCTGGCTTGCAAGGTGCTGGTGCGGGATTTAGATTCTAATACCATCACCGTGGAACCCTTGCTGGGTCTGCGGGTTCTCAAGGATCTGATTGTGGATATGGATCCTTTTTTCAAGGCTTACCGCTCGGTGAAACCTTACCTCATCCATACCTCGCCTCCGGTGGCAGATGGTCGTGAGCGCCTGCAATCACCGGAGCAGCGCGAGCGCTTCGATGATACGACCAAGTGTATCCTGTGTGCGGCGTGCACCACATCCTGCCCGGCCTATTGGTCGAATGGGGATTATGTTGGCCCGGCAGCCATCGTCAACGCGCACCGTTTTATTTTCGACAGCCGGGACCAGGGCGCTGCCGAGAGGCTGCGAATTCTCAATGAACAGACCGGGGTCTGGCGCTGCCGGACGGTTTTCAACTGCACCGAGGCTTGTCCGCGGGATATCAAAATCACACAGGCCATCGCAGAGGTTAAGCGCGCCATCCTGACGGGAAAGTTGGATTAACCCTGCCCAGCCCTGCAAGACGGGTTATAATAGGCTCTAGTGGAAAAAACCACAGAGAATCCGGGGAACCCCCCCGGATTTTTCTTGTATAATCAGCATGATTTAACAATCCGGAGGAGGAATTTTATGTCGACCGTTGAAGTCAATCATATCAGCAAGACTTTCGCCACCACCCGCGCCGTGGAGGATGTATCCTTTACCGTGGAACCGGGTGAGATTTTTGGCCTCTTGGGACCCAATGGAGCAGGAAAAACCACCTCCATTCGCATCATTCTGGATATCTTCAAACCGGATAGCGGATCGGTTGTGGTACTGGGCGGTCCCATGACCGAAGAAAAGAAGAACCGCATCGGCTACCTGCCGGAGGAACGCGGCCTGTACCAGGATATCAACCTGGAGCGCTGCCTGATCTACCTGGCGACGTTGAAAGGTTTGGAGCCAGCCGAGGCCCAGAAACGAATTGATGTTTATTTGCAGCGCTTCGACCTGGCTGACCACCGCAAGAAGAAGGTCAAAGAGCTGAGCAAGGGTATGCAGCAGAAAGCTCAATTGATCGTGACCCTCATTCACCAGCCCGAGCTGGTGATCATTGACGAGCCATTCGCGGCCCTGGATCCGGTCAATACCCAGATGGTCAAGGATCTGCTGCGCGAGGAACGCGACCGCGGTAAGACGATTGTAATGTGCACCCACCAGATGAACCAGGTGGAGGAGTTGTGTGACCGGCTGGTATTGATCAACAAGGGAAAGACGATGCTCTATGGATCCCTGGGAGAAATCCGCCGCCAGTATGCCACTCAGGCAGTGAGTGTTCATTCTCCGCAGACCCTGCCGAAGGCAATACCCGGTGTTCAGCATGTAAAGCGCGAAAACAGCGGATATCACCTCCTCTTGACGGAAGGTACGACGGCTCAACAGGTGCTGCGTGAGCTGGTGGAGCGCGGCATTCCGCTTGACTCATTTGAGATCGCCATGCCTACGCTGGATGAAATCTTCATCCAGGTGGTGCGGGGTGAAGGAGCGCGTGGATGAGGAAATTGTGGTTGGTCGCCAAATATGAATACCTTCGCCATGTGCTGCGAAAACGCTTCCTCGTTTCGATTTTAAGCATGCCGATTTTCTTCGCTTTTATTATCGGGGTGGGTTTCCTCTCGGCAATCCTGCAAATGGATCGCACACCCATCGGCTATGTGGATCATTCCGGGTTGCTGGCAAATCCGCAGCGCCCGCCGGAGGCTGAGGATTCACTGGATTATGTGGAGATGACCGCGTTTCCAGATGAACCGGCAGCCGAGGCAGCCCTGGCGGAGGGGAGTATCCGTGCTTATTACATCCTAGATTCGGATTATCTTTCCACAGGTGCGGTGGAAGTGGTGGCGAACGAGGCAAAAGGTACGGAAGGGCAGGGAGATTTCCGCGATTTTGTGCTTTATAACCTGCTACAGAACCAGGACGCGGAGGTCCGCGAGCGCCTGGTGAATGGCCCCGTGTTGGAAATCCGCTCGATGGATGGGGAAAAAGGGATGGGCGAGAACAACATCCTTGGCTTCCTGGTGCCGATGGTGGCGGCGATAATGCTGATGATCTCCATCAACACCAGCGGCGGCTACCTTCTGCAAGCCCTGGTGGAGGAGAAGGAAAACCGCACCCTTGAGATCCTGGTGACCTCGGTTTCCCCCACCCAATTGATGGCTGGCAAGATCATCGGCAACCTGAGTGTGGGCCTGACTCAGATCGGTGCCTGGTTATCGGTGGCAATCATTGGTTTGCTGGTGCTGGTACGCTTTTTGCCAGTAGGCCAGGATATCCAGTTGGATCCCGGTTACCTGGGGTTGCTGCTATTGCTAATGCTGCCCGCATTCGTGATGATTTCGGCTTTAATGGCGATGGTGGGAGCTACGGCAACCGAATCCCGCGAGGCCCAGCAGATTGCCGGGTTGTTCACCCTGCCGTTGGTGGTGCCGATTTGGTTTATTTCCGCCATCCTGGCGAACCCCAACTCGCCACTGGCAGTTGGCATGAGCCTGTTTCCCCTGACGGCTCCGTTGACTCTCTCACTGCGGGCCGGTTACACCACTGTGCCCGCCTGGCAGATCATCACATCGGTTACCCTCTTGATTTTGTGCGCCATTGGCGCTCTCTGGCTGGCGGGGCGGGGGTTCCGCATCGGTTTGCTGCGCTATGGCAAACGGCTCACCTGGCGGGAGATTTTGGGCCGTCAGAACGGGAGGGTATAATCCATGAATAAAACCTGGTTGGTCTTCCGCGAAGAGATATTCAACACCATATTCCGCAAATCCTTCATCCTGACGGTGTTCCTGGTTCCGCTGATCGGCTTTTTGGTCACCTGGGGAGCCTCTGCCCTCGGCGGGGATCGGGGTGGGGCGAGCTTTATCACCGAAATTTTCACCCCGGTCGAAACCTCCCTGCCGGAAGGGTATGTGGACCCGGGCAGGTGGATTGAAACTTTACCCGCCGGCCTCGAAAGTGACCTCAAAGCCTATGATTCGGTATCCTCCGCCACCCAGGCGGTGGAAAACGGAGAAATTAGTGGATATTATGTCATTGCTCCCAACTATATCCGCTCTGGTAAGGTAACCTATTACCGCCAGGATTACAATCCAATGGCCGGGTGGGATCAATCCTGGGTGATTACGGAGGCCTTGAATTACAACCTGCTGAAGGATGATCCGCAATTGCTGGAGCGTTACCAGAATCCCCTGGTTATTGAGGAGAAAATCCTTTCCCCCGAACCTCAACGTGACCCGGGCAACATGCTCACCTTCTTCCTCCCCTACGGCGTGACGATGCTGTTTTACTTCATCATCCTGGTCAATTCCAGCCTGCTGCTGAGCAGCATCAACAAAGAACGCGAGAACCGGATGCTTGAGATTTTAATGACTTCCATCAAGCCCATTGAAATGTTGACCGGGAAAATCCTGGCCCTGGGGGTGGCTGGATTATTTCAAACCCTGGTCTGGAGTGCCTCGGCTTTGCTCTTGCTGCGCTTCAGCGGAACGGCCTTCAACCTGGGGGCGGCCTTTCAATTGCCAGTCAGTTTCATCCTGTGGGGACTGGTGTTCTTCCTGCTGGGGTATGGCTTATACGGAGCTTTAATGTCGAGTGTGGGCGCATTGGTGAGTAATATTAAGGAAGGTTCCTCTGTCACAACATTGATCATCATACCGCTCATCATTCCATTAATGTTCATCAGCGGGCTGGTGCAGAATCCGAATGGCGGGTTGGCGGTGGCGCTCAGCCTCATTCCCTTCACTTCCCCCGTCTCCATGATGACCCGCATCTCGGCTGTGGCCGTGCCCTGGTGGCAATTATTGCTCTCCGTTGCCCTGCTGGCGTTGACAGTCTACGGGGTGCTGCGCCTGGTGGCTGGCATGTTCCGGGCGCAGAATATGCTTTCCGGTCAGCCCCTGACCCTGAAACGTTATCTGAAAGCCCTGGGCGGAAAATAAACCACACGGGCAGCTGCAAAGCTGCCCGTGATTTTTTTTGCGGTATAATATGCCTCACGCCCCCGTAGCTCAATTGGATAGAGTACCTGACTTCGAA
>CALESS010000558.1 GCA_937907495.1 uncultured Anaerolineaceae bacterium | reverse complement strand
CGTCCAACCGGATCCAGGATTTGATCGCGGCGAAGCTGAATATCCCGTTGACCGATTTCTTCCCCGTAATACAGGTAAGGCGTTCCACGCAGTGTGAGCAGCAGGGCGGCTGCAACTTTTAATCGCCCATCCTCCCTTCCGCACCGGAAGCGGGAAGCTGTACGCGGAACATCATGATTATTGAGGACATGCGTAGGCCAGTCATCTGGGCCGAGGGCCGCCTGCCAGGCCTGGATGGAGGCCAATATTTTGGCTGCATCCCAGGGCAGGGTGGTGAACTCCAGGTGGAAACTGGCATGCAGTAAATCTGGCCCGACATAGCGGGCAGAAGATGCTATCGTCGGCAGGAAGGGTTCACCCACCAGGTAACGTTGCGGATAACCATCCACCAACTTGCGGATGGTGCGTAAGGCGTCGTCCAACTCCGGGCGGTTGTGATCGTAGATATGACGCTGCATCTCAAAGGGCCGACGGCCCAGCCGGTAAGGTTGATTTCGCAGCAGGGAATCTTTGAAGTAGGAAGAAAATACATCCAGGCGAAAACCATCCACATCCCGGTTCAGCCAGAATTGGAAGATTTTCAACATTTCCTCTTGCACGGCGGGGTTGTGCCAATTTAAATCTGGCTGCTGAGGATAAAACATGTGTCCGTAAAATTGCTGGCAGGCAGGATCATACTGCCAGTATTTTCCACCGATGATGGACTGCCAATTGTTGGGTGGGCGCTTGCCCGGCCTGGGATCCGCCCAGATGTAATAGTCATGGAAAGGGTTGGTACGGTCCTGGCGGGATTGCTGGAACCAGGGATGCTGATCGGAGGTGTGAGCCAGTACCAGGTCCATGATGATGCGGATGTTGCGCTGATGCGCCTCGGACACGAGGTGATCGAAATCCTCCAGGCTGCCAAAAAGCGGGTCAATGGCGCAGTAATCGGTGATGTCGTAGCCGAAATCCACGTTGGGTGAGGGGTAAACGGGTGAAAGCCAGAGTGCATCCACCCCCAGCCAGGAGAGATAATCCAGGCGGGCACGAATGCCATTCAAATCACCAATGCCATTACCGGTTGTATCGGCAAATGAGCGGGGGTAAATCTGGTAAACAATTCCGTTTTTCCACCAGGCTGGCGAGGTTGTCATAAGCACCCTTTCGTGAAGCATTTGTTACGCAATATGAATTTGGGATAATTTCGCAATTTCCTTGCAACGGGGGCTGCTGCCCACCCATCGCTCAACATACCCCATTCTGGGTTTACGCTCGTAAATTCGATTGAAATCTTAATCGCCCATTCTCACGAAAGATTAGGAAGTATAATTTTTAGAGCAAAAACATTAGGAATCACCCGCGTGAAATTAAAAAAAGCACTTCAGAACTCCCTCTATTTTAAAGCCACCAGCCTTTTTCTGCCAGCGTTATTGCTGTTAACCGCCTGTGCCGGCTCGATCCGGATGGAGCCGCCCCCGGGTGGGGCTGGCACCATTATCCCGGCGGCGACAACCCCGGGAGAAGGCGAGCAGCCCATGCCCGTCATGAGCACGACCCCGGCAATTTCGCCAAACCGACCGGGAATGCCGTGTATCATCCGAGCGGCAGCAGCCAAACCATTTGACCTGACTGTACCGGATGGAATGCTCATGCAGCCAGGGCAAAGTTTTGAGAAAACCTGGCGGCTGGTGAACGAGGGTACCTGTGCCTGGACGGAGGATTTTCGGCTGGTGTGGTTTTCTGGTACACGAATGACCACCCGGGAGGAACAACCTTTGAACCAGTTGGTGGAACCGGGCGAAGAGGTGGACGTGACCATTCTAATGACTGCGCCGGAACTCCCGGGGGAATTCCAGAGCAATTGGAAGTTGGCCGACCCGGAGGGGAATCTGTTTGGGATTGGCCCCAACGGAGATGCGCCATTCTGGGCACGCATTCGGGTCTCGCAGGCGATCACTGCTACGCCTCGAATAACCCCCACCATCACAGCCCTCCCCCTGGTATTCAGTGAAGGTTCCACCATGCTGGTGATGAATGAAGGTTTTG
>CALESS010000557.1 GCA_937907495.1 uncultured Anaerolineaceae bacterium | reverse complement strand
GCGGTCTTCGAGGCCTTTGATGGTCTGCCGCTGGCGGTGGATGATGTTCTTCACCACATCCCCCAGCGAGATGACGCCCACGACATCCGCGCCCTCCATCACCGGCAGATGGCGGATGTGCTGATCGGTCATGGTGGTCATGCACTCCTCCACCGTCTGATCGGGGTGGACGGTGAACAGCTTGCGGGTCATAATATCCTCAACCAGGGTATCCTTCGAGGTCTTGCCCGCCAGGATCACCTTGCGGGCGTAATCCCGCTCAGAGATGATACCCACCAGCCGTTCGCCTTCCGTCACCAGCAAAGCGCCAACGTCCTTATCTGCCATCAGGCGCAGGGCATCCAACACGGTTGCCCCCGGGGTAATGGTCCACACATCCCGGCCTTTGACTTCCAGAATATGCCTTACGGTATTCATTTCGTTCACCTCCTGTTGCAGAATGGCTGCATTCTTCAAAATGATTGTAGACCATTTGGGCGGGCTTTTTCAAGGCCCACAGGGCGGCGGGTACTTGCAAATCCTATCAGGTTTCCGCCGGGTGCCCTACAGGCTGCGGCTGCGCCCCATACCGGGCAGCGTCCAATGGTCCGGGTAGAACTGGCGCAAGATTTTGTAATAATACAGCTCTTCTTTGTTACGAAGTTTAACCCCCCACTGCTTGTGAAGGCGCGTTTTCTCCTTGCCGAATTCACTGTCACCGATTTCCGCCTCCACTTTACGCGTCAGCAGTTCGGAAGAACCGGCGCCCTTGGAGAACTTGGCCTTGGGCCGCCAGAGGATGTCATCTGGCAGCAGACCGGTGAAGGCCTGGCGCATCAGCCATTTGGAAGGCTTCTGGGCCGATTGCAGCTTCCACTCCGGCGGCAGGCTTAAGCCATACAGTACCGATTCCAGATCCAGGAAGGGGATACGGGCTTCCAGGCCAAAGCGCATGGAGAGCCGGTCGCCGCGTTGCAGGTTGGTGTTGTGCAGCGAGAGGGTGATGTTTATCAGCTCTTTTTGCAGGGCTTGCGGTTGTTTGAGCTGCGACAGATATTCATAACCGGCGTAGATTTCATCCGCACCTTCACCCGTCAAAAAGACCTTGACGTGCTGACGCGTCAGGCGGGCCAGAAAATAGTTGGCCACCGAGCTGCGCACGAGCGGAGCATCGAAGGTTTCCAGGCTGCGAATCACATCCGGCAGGATGCTCTCAATCTCCGCCAGGGAATAAACATATTCATAATGGCGCGTCTTCAGCCCTTTGGCCACCTTGCGGGCGGCGGGCAAATCCCGGCTGCCTTCCACCCCCACGGCGAAGGTCTTCAAATCCTCGCGGGTTTCACGCGCCAGCAATGCAATCACGGAGCTATCCACCCCGCCGCTCAAACTGACGCCCACGGGCACATCGGCCAGCATGCGTTTATGCACCGCCTGGCGGGTGACCTGGCGGATGGCGGGCAGGGAATCGAGGGGGTTCTGTGGGATTTTACGCCCTTGCAACAGGCTTTCGAGGGGGAAAAAGTTCTGGTAGCCCTGCCCCGGCTGATAGTAGCAGCCCGCCGGGAACTCCTGCACCTGGTCGGTGATGGGGGCCAGGGCCTTGATTTCGGATGCGAAGTAAGTCACCCCATCCCGCTGAGCGGTGTAGAGGGCCTTGATGCCCAGGGGGTCCCGCGCCAGGATGAGATCTCCCCCGCAAAGGTAGGCGAAAGCGAACATGCCATCAAAGCGCTGGATGATCTGCGGGCCATAGCGCTTGAGCAGGTGCAACACAACTTCCGTATCGCTGTGGGTTTTGAGGGCCACGTTGGGCAGTAATTCTTCTGCCAACTGGCGGTAATTGTAAATTTCTCCATTGAAGGTCAGTACTGCATCTTCCAACCGCATGGGCTGGTGACCGCCTTCAAGATCCAATACGGCGAGCCGAACATGGCCAAAACAGGCTGTTTCCAGTTCCACCATCCCCTGCCCATCCGGGCCGCGATGCTCCATTGCCTCCATAATTTGCCCAACTTCCTGTGGGCGGGGTTCCGGATAAGAACCGGCTATTCCACACATAAGTTACTCCTTTCATTTCTTTTTTGTTCGATAGTCCCCCATGAACGACTGTCTAATGGGCTGCGGGAAGACTCCGGCTTCAGTGCTCCGTAATTCTTCCACAGTTAAAAACGCTTTCGGATAGCGATGATGAATGATTCCCACCACAACCGGCATATCTTTACGGTTAATGGCAGTAAACAGGATGGATACGGGGCCGTTGGCTCCCAGGGCTTCGGAGCGGGTGACCCCAAAGCCGGCCTCATGCAGGGCATCGGCCAACTCCTGGGTATCACCGGGCAGAATGGTGCGCAGCATCAGCTTGCCAATGGCCAGCCGCCCCTCCACCCACATGCCGACATAATTTCCGGCGGCGAAACCCGCGGCATAGGCCAGGTAGGCCACCAGGCTGTTGACCCCGCGCATAATCTGGCTCACCGCCACAATCCAGATAAAGACTTCCACAAAACCCAGCAGGGGCGCCAGGTACTTATGGCCGCGCGAGACGAAGATAATGCGCAGCGTGCCGAGGGTTACATCAATCACCCGGGCCACAAAAACCATCAGTGGCAGCCAGACGGGGGGCAGACTCTGCAAAAGAGCATCCATCCGTTTACCTCACTTGGGCAAACCGTTAAGCTCACGCTCGCCGGTGGTTACATATTCCGTCAGCTCGCTGACGCTCAAATCTTTGATGCCCAGTTTATCCAGCGTGCGGCCGCGCCGCCAGTAATCGGTGCGGTGGACGATGCAGCCGAGGCGGATCATGGCATCCATGCCATTGACCGAAACCCCATAGCGCTGGCCGAGGGCTGCCATTGGCACCAGGCTCATCGGCACATCTTCAAAGATGTAGCGGTGATTGAGGGTGCTGGGAGCGGTGATGCCGTAATAGCCGGGTTGATTGTGAATCGCCTCGTTCAGGTTCTCTCCGCGCACATTGTAGGCCAATTCCAACCATTCCATGGCGGTGCGGGCGCGAATGCCAATCGCAGAGGCCACCGTCACCCGCTCACGATCCAGCACTTCCAGCACTTTGGCCACGGAAGGTGTAACGCCATCAATATAGAATTCAAATTCGCCGTGGGTGGATTCAATCCGCCCGGCGTTCAAGAGGGTGAGGGCCGGGTGGAAAATGG
>CALESS010000556.1 GCA_937907495.1 uncultured Anaerolineaceae bacterium | reverse complement strand
CCCTTGTTTGGGATGGGAGCGTTGGCTTAAGCCCCTTGTTTGGGATGGGAGCGTTTCCTTGAGCCCCTTGTTTGGGATGGGAGCGTTGGCTTAAGCCCCTTGTTTGGGATGGGAGCGTAGGCTTGAGCCCCTTGTGTGAGATGGGAGCGTTTCCTTGAGCCCCTTGTTTGGGATGGGAGCGTAGGCTTGAGCCCCTTGTTTGGGATGGGAGCGTAGGCTTGAGCCCCTTGTGTGGGATGGGAGCGTTTCCTTGAGCCCCTTGTTTGGGATGGGAGCGTAGGTATGAGCCCCTTGTTTGGGATGGGAGCGTTGGCTTAAGCCCCTTGTGTGGGAGCGAGCTGAGGCGGACGGTCGGAACCCGGCGCGGGCTGACAGCCCGCGTAGACGCTCCGGTTTTCAGGTTGTAATCGGTCATTCGCTTCATCCTGGCTCCTTAAATCAAACGCCCTTTCATCCCAAAGAGGACGAAAGGGGCTCTTCCGCGGTACCACCTCAATTCACCAGAAAATCCGGCGCTCTCTCCCGAACCATCATTCGGGGTTCGCTGTAACGGGCTTACCCGTGCCGTTCTACTCTCCAAACTTCGATTTCTTCGGCAATCCCGCCGGGCGACTTCGATCCGCTTCCACCGTGGAGACTTTCACCCTGGATCTCCTTCTCTGTCGGTTTCGGCCAGATGTACTCCTCCCGGCTGTTCTTATTAATTGATGTCATTATACAAAGGTTGCCAGGCAGTGTCAAGCATCCGCGCCCAACCTGCTATTTCATAAATCCACGTTTTGACACTCGGAGGCCGCCGTGAATGCCTTTGAAGCAATCTCGCTGCAGTTTGCAAAGGGGAGCCTCTGGCAAAGAACGCCTTCGCCATGACCGTTCGAACCAAGGCTACCGTCAGGCTGTTTGGCCCTTATTGGACAGGTCAGGCGAAGATGCGCTGGCGAAACCGGATGACGAAACGGCGCACCGCCGGGATTCGCAGGATGAGCAGCAACGCCACCAGCGCTCCCATTAGCAGGGGCTTGAGGATGTCGCCGCTGAGAGTGGCGAGCGACCCTTTGACTGCCAGGGCATAATGCAAGATCACCAACCCCCCTGCCAGGTAAACCAGCTTATGCAGCCGCTGCCAGTTTTTGCCCATCCTCTTCATCCACACTTTGAAGGAGGTGAAGGCCAGCACCAGCAGGATCAACCCCGCCAGCACGCCGACGATGATGAAGGGCTTTTCCACCACCAGGCGCAAGATTTCTCGCAAATCAAAGGCGTAATCCAGCGCGAGAAAGGTGAGAAAATGCAGAGAAAAATACAAGAAGGCGTAAAGACCCAGCGCCCGGCGGTGGCGCGAAATCTGCCGCCACCCGCTGAGGGTCACCAGGGGAGTGACCGCCAGGGAGACCACCAACAAATTGAGCGCAGCCCGGCCAAAGAATTGCTCCACAAACTGGATTGGATTGAACGTCAAGCCATCCGTCAGCCAGAGAAATGCCAGGTGGAAGAGCGGAAGCAGCCCCAGCAGGTGAATGAAAGGGCGCAACAGCTTCCTGCCAGAGATTGCCAGGGCAGCAGGGCGGGCTTTGTCCGGGG
Organism: uncultured Anaerolineaceae bacterium; assembly: GCA_937907495.1. Classification (GTDB taxonomy): domain Bacteria; phylum Chloroflexota; class Anaerolineae; order Anaerolineales; family Anaerolineaceae; genus CALESS01. Next base: position 5,796 of record CALESS010000556.1, on the reverse strand, counting down.
TCAGGGTACCTTTGTGTTCCATCGTTTTCCTAATAATTCTTGCGCAGGTCCATGCCATCGTAGAGGTAAGCCACTTCCTCGCCGTAGCCATTGAACATCAGCGTATCGCGGCGGCCGGTTTCGCCAATCCGCCGTTCCGTCCGTTGACTCCAGCGGGGATGGTCCACCTGGGGATTGACATTGGCATAGAAGCCATATTCGTTGGGGGCAATTGCACTCCAGAGGGTATCCGGTTGTTTGGAGGTTAATTCAATCTTCAGGATGGCCTTGATGGACTTAAAGCCATATTTCCAGGGAACAACCAGGCGTAAACCACCGCCATTCTGGGCAGGCAGTTCACCACCATACAATCCGGTCGCCAGCAGGGTCAAATCATTCATGGCCTCATCCAACCGCAGCCCTTCCTGGTAAGGCCAGGGATAAAATGGCTGGGTCTGACCGGGGAATGTATCGGGGTCAAATACCGACTCGAAGCGGACGTATTGAGCCTCTGAGGTCGGTTCCACATCCGCCAATAGTTTTGCCAGCGGGAAGCCAACCCATGGGATGACCATGCTCCAGGCTTCCACACAGCGCAGTCGGTAGATGCGTTCCTCTGGCTGAAACTTTTTGACCAGGGTATCCAGGTCATAGGTGGCGGGCTTGTTGACCAGGCCATAGACTTCTACCGCCCAGGGCGTGGTTTTGAAATCCCGCGCCAAACGGGCCACCCCGGTTTTATCGGTGGTGAATTCGTAGTAGTTGTTGTAATTTGTGATTTCTTCGTACGTATTGGGGGTATCCACCGAATCGCTGGCAGCCGGGAAGGTGGCGGTGGAGCCGGTAATGTCGCCTGCGCCATCTGGCGTGATGCCGCAGGCAGCCAGGGTCAGGCCTCCTGCAATCACCCCGGCGGCCTTCATGAACTCCCGGCGGGAGAGGTAAAGACTTTTGGGAGTAATCTCGGAAGAAGGGATGGATTGTTTTTTCATGGGTTCTCCTATCAGGCGGGTCAATTTTCGGGTTAATTTTCATTCAATAAAGCGAGAATGGCGGCTTCCGTTTCGGCATACGCGCCTTCTCCTACATGGACGTAACGAAGGTTGCCAGTTTTATCAATCAAATACAGCGTCGGCCAATAACGATTATTGTAAGCGCGCCAGGTTAATCCTTCATTATCCTGTACAACGCTGTAGGGGATGTTCAAATCAATTACGGCCTTTTCCAGGTTGCGCAAATCCTTCTCGTGTTCAAATTCAGGGAAATGGTTGCCGATGATGACCAGACCCTGGGCTGCATATTGCTCATGCCAACCCCTCAACGAGGGGATCACATTGCGGCAATTAATTCAGCCATAGGTCCACATATCCAACAGCACCACCTTGCCGCGCAGGTCAGCCAGCCGTAAGGGCTGATCGGTGTTGAGCCAGGTGTCGTTTTCCAGCTCCGGGGCGGGTCCCAGGTCGGGGTAGGCAGCGGGAACAGGTTCACTGGGGGCAGCCTGGCAGCCCGCCAGGCTCATCAGCAAAACAAAACCAAGCAAACTCAAAACACGCATCTTTGCACCTCCATCTTATCCATCTCATTATGCGGCACAAAGATTACAGAAATCTTACGATTTCGGGAAGGTTTGATTAATGCGCGGCAAGGTAAGTGTGAAAACCGATCCCTGCCCGCGGTGGCTTTCCACCTGGATGCGCCCGCCGTGGGCTTCCACGATACCTTTGACAATCGCCAGGCCCAGGCCGGCACCGCCACTGGCCGCGCTGCGGGATTTCTCTCCGCGATAGAAGCGTTCAAACACCAGGGGCAGGTCTTCCGGCAGGATCCCTTCGCCGGTATCGCTCACCTTCACCATCACTTCATTCTGATCCCCGGCAGCCTGGATGGTGACCTTGCCCCCCGCTGCTGTGTAGCGCAGGGCATTGCTGACCAGGTTGTTGAGAACCCGGCCCATCCACTGCACATCCATGAAGACCGGATCCAGACCGCTTGCCGCGGCGCCGGTCAATTCCACTCTCTTTTGCGCAGCCAGGGCGGAGAAGCTTTCCAGGGTATCCGAAATCAGGTCGGAGAGGGAGGCAGCTTCGCGTTGCAAGGGCAGGCTGCCAGAATCAAGTTGGGAGACCTGGAATAAATCATCCACCAGGTGGGAGAGATGATCCACCTGGCGGCGGGTCTGCTGCAAGTATTGCTGCACTGCCTGGGGATCGGTAACCAGGCCATCGGATAGGGCTTCCACCAGGACGCGGATGGAGGAGAGCGGTGTCCGCAGGTCGTGACCGGCCCAGGCCACCAGGTCGTGGCGCAGGGCGTCCAATTCGGCCTGTTTTTGGGCGGCGCTTTCCAACTGCCCCGCCATGCGGTTGAAGGAGTGGGAGAGAGAGGCGATTTCATCACTCCCTGGGATGTGCGCCCGGGCAGAAAGATTCCCTTTTTCGATCTCACGGGTGGCGCTTTCCAGCCGGGCAATGCGTTCAATGAGTGCGCTGGAGAAAAACCCGCCCAGGGTGACGGCGATGCCGCTGGCAAATAGCAGCAGGATGGTGGCGAGCAGCAAATCGTGATCATTGGCAAACATCAGCCGGGCGGTGAGCCAGACGTTGAGAAAGGTCAAACCACTCGCCAGGATGTAGGTTCCGAGCAAAGCCCAGCGCAGGGAAGGCGCCCGCTCCAGCCAGCCAAAGCGGTAGGAGCCAAAACCCGCCAGGATGGAAATGATGGCAGTCACCGAAAGGAACTGCGCCATGTGGCCCAGATCACCCAGCGGCGGGCGCATCAGCCAGTAGAAAATAACCAGGGTGACGAGGAAGACGATGACAATGCCTGCCAGCAGGAGGAAAGGCCGGGAAGTGGATTTTTTCAACATCAGTTTAGGCTCCATCTCATGGCTCAAATTTATAGCCCACCCCCCATACGGTTACCAGCCGGTTGGGCAGGGAGGGGTCGCCTTCGATTTTTTCCCGCAGGCGGCGAATGTGAACCGTAACCGTGCCGGGGTCAATATAATCAGCCATACCCCATACACTTTCCAATAGCTGATCGCGGGTGAACACCTGGCGCGGATGCAACGCCAGGTGCATCAGCAGGTCAAATTCCTTGGCAGTCAGCAAGATTTCATTATTTTGGATTTGAACCCCGCGGGTCTGGGGGTTGATCACCAGGTCTCCAAATACCAGGGTCTGGGTGGAAACCGGTTCCTGGAGCGGACGACTGCGCCGTAAAACAGCCCGTACCCGGCTGACCAGTTCCTGGGGGCTGAAAGGTTTGATGACATAATCATCCGCGCCCAGTTCAAGCCCGGCGATGCGGTCACTTTCCTCCCGGCGGGAGGTGAGAAGGATGACCGGCACATCCGAACGGTCACGCAACTGGCGCATGAGGGTGAAACCATCCATGCCGGGCAGCATGAGGTCCAGGATGATGAGATCTGGCATTTGCTGGTTAAAGGCCTCAAAGGCAGCCAGGCCATCTTCAAAACTGACTACCGAAAAATCAGCCCGCTTGAGGTAGAGGCGGATCACTTCCCGGATATTGGGTTCATCTTCAACAATGGCAATTTGTGTCATGGTGCTCCCTGTTCATCTCATTCTACCTTCAAATTATTACATAAATCTTACGCCTTCTTCAGCCGCATGTAAGGGTTCTGTCCGCGGGTTGTAATCTTTTGTGGCTATGATGGTGGAAATCCAAATTACGAGGGTAAAGTGAGGAAAAAATGATTAAGAAAATGATGTTTATTGTACTCAGCCTGAGCCTGATCCTGGCAGCCTGCGCGCCCGCCGCTGCTACGCAAGAGGCGATGATGGACAAACCCACAGAAGCCATGATGGATAAGCCCACTGAGGATGCCATGATGGATAAGCCCACCGAGGATGCCATGATGCCCCATGAGACGGCCACGGCGGATGACATGATGGAACCCATGATGGAAGACCCGGCCTGGTTCTCTGTTGAACTGGTTGATGTGAACACCGGGGAGAGCTTTACCATTCAGGACTTTCACGGCAAAGTGGTGCTGGTGGAAACGCTGGCGATCTGGTGCTCCAATTGCAAGAAGCAGCAAGGCCAGGTGAAACTGCTGCACGAAATGCTGGGCATGGAAAAAGACCTGGTCTCAATTGGCCTGGATATTGACCCCAATGAAAATGCCGAGGACTTGAAAAATTACATCGGGGAGAATGGTTTTGACTGGATCTACAGCGTGGCCCCGGCAGAAGTTGCCAACGAGTTGGGCAACCTGTATGGAAACCAGTTCCTCAACCCGCCCTCAACCCCCATCGTGGTGATTGACCGCAAGGGGATGGTTCACCCCATGCCCTTTGGCATCAAGAGCGCTGAAGATTTGCAGGCCTTCCTGGCTCCCTTCCTGGCTGAGGGAATGTAAAATCTCACCCAACCAACCTGCCGCAGAGGGTTGCCCCCCTGCGGCAAATGATTTGAGAGAGGGAAACCCATGGAAACCATCTTAACCTCGCTGGGGCTTGGGCTGCTGGCCAGTGCCAGCCCTTGCATTCTACCGTTATACCCCGGCTACCTGGCCTACCTGAGCGGTGCTTATTCTTCACAGACCCTGAAAGGGCGTCATTTTTTGGGGGTGTTTGTGCTGGCTGGCGTCTTGACGATGATGCTGGCGCTGGGCTTTCTCATCGCCCTGTTTTCCGTTTCCATCGGGCAGGCACTCTCATTCGTGATTCCAATCGCCGACCTGTTGATCATCTCCCTAGGGGTGTTGCTGCTGGCCGGCAAAAATCCGTTCAAGGCCTTGCCGCAAATCCGCGTACCCGGTATGCGCAACCCCTACTTCAATGCTTTTGTCTACGGGTTGCTGTATGGGCCGATCGCCCTGCCCTGCTCCGGGCCGCTGGTGGTGGGGATTTTTGCCCTCTCCTTCACAGCCGGCGAGGCTGTTAGCAAACTGAACATCTTCCTCTGGTTTGGGATCGGCTTCGGTCTCCCCCTGCTGGCACTTTCCCTGATCTCCGGGGCGTTGCAGCGTACCATCACCAGGTGGCTTGCCCGGCATGCGCGGGCAGTGAACCTGCTGGGCGGCGTGCTGCTGGTTGGAATCGGGATCTATGACCTGCTGCAAAATTGGGATCTTATTCGGCTGATGTTCCGCTGAACCAGCCCGCCCGGGGAAGCGTGGAAGGCGAGGAGATCATTTCCCATCCACGCTTCCCCGGCCTGGACCGTGAAATCAGAGTTTAATCTTCCACCTGGTGGTTTTTCTTCAGCAGTTCATGGCGGTGCTTACGGTAGACCAGGATGGCGTTATCCCCTTGCAGCAGCTTCTCCCCCATTTTCTTCAACATGGTGCGCTTGGGTAACTGCCGGCTGACGATGCGTTTATCCTGGTTGGTGACGTAAACACTGCCCAGCTTGCCGAAGTAACTCATCACGTTTTTGAGCAGCGGCAGCTTGATGATCCGCTGGTAGTAGCGGATGTAAATGATGCTGTTTTCCTCGTCCACCGGGGCAAAAGCAGCCACGATGCGCATATCTTCATTTACCCGGTTTTGCCACAGGTTGGGGAAGTTGAATATCAAATACGGGGGACGGACGGGGGGCGGAAGTTCATTTGCCTTGCGCGGCGGCGTGCCATCATCCACCCGGTTGTAAACCCAGACCGAAATGACGTCATTTTCAATGGTCGCCAGGGGGCCTTCCACAACATAGCGGCTGCCCCGCCCGATGCTGTCGTAATGCACCACCGGAACGTGCATGGTATCCAGTTGGTTTTCAACCATGCGCGAGTAATGCACCGGCCAATGCTGATGAAAACCGCTGTAATGGAACGTTTCGTCAATATCAAAC
>CALESS010000555.1 GCA_937907495.1 uncultured Anaerolineaceae bacterium | reverse complement strand
TGGCGATGAAATCATCGGACAATGGCGAGAGGTCATCCAGGCGGAGGAGCCGATGCAAGAAATCCTTGAGCGTTGGATGGTGGAGCGGGTTGTCGTAATGCCTGACCGGCCGCTGGCGGGGGCTTTGCTGCAAGCCGGTTGGGTGATGAAATACCAGGATCCATACAGCATCATTTTGGAGCGGCCCCGCCCATGAAAAATCCCCCGCGGTTATCCATCCTGGTTCTGCTGGCTTTCCGGTTGATGCTTCTGCTATCCAACCCGTTCAGCGGGGTGGTGGGGTTTGGGGATCTGGGCAACTTTTTCCGCCTGACGGAAATTCCCGGCTGGCCATACTTCCATTTCTGGTCGGAATATCCGCCCATTTTTCCGTTCCTCTCCAAAGTGATTTACTTGCTGGCGGGCGGGCGTGAAAACACGTATGTGAACCTGCTTTTCCTCCTGCTAACCCTGTTCGATGCGTTGAACCTTTACCTGTTCAGCAAACTATGTGAACAGATCAAGCCTGGCGATGACCACTGGCTCCCGATTGGAATGTATCTCTTTGTAATGATCGCGCTGCCTTATAGCTGGTGGTATTTTGAACCCCTGGTGATAACCACTTTTCTGGCTGGTCTGCTTTGGATCCTGCAGGAGAAACCGCTGCGGGTGGGGTGTGTGGTGGGTGCGGGCATCCTGGTGAAGGTTTTCCCTGCCCTGCTGCTGCCGCTGGCGGTCAAGAAAATGGGCTGGAAGCGGGGCGGGCTGGCAGTGGGTGTGGCGCTGGGCCTGGTGGCGGTGGTATTCGGTGGGTTGTGGCTGGTAAGCCCGGAATTTACCCGGGCTTCGCTGATCTCCCAGGGGATGAAGGGAAGCTGGGAGACGGTTTGGGCCGTTTTGGATGGAAACCTGAAGACGGGTGCGATGGGGCCATTGGTTGCGCGCCTGGATCCTTCAAATGCCAGTCTGACCACCCGCAACCCGGCAGTGATATCACCCTTCTTCACCCTGTTGGTCTTTGGAGGGTTGGGCCTGCTGGTTTTCTTGCGCTCCAGGTTGACGAATGCCATCCGCAGCGCGGCTTTTGGCCTGGTGACCATGGGGCTTTTCTTCCTCTGGTCGCCAGGGTGGAGTGTCCAGTGGAGCCTCTATTTTCTGCCGTGGATGATCCTGGTATTCCCGGCGCGGGTGAGCGTCATGCTGGGCTTTTCGTTGATGATAGCCAACCTGCTGGAATGGCCGGTGATTTACCAGGTGAATGAATCCTATGTGTCATTGACGATCATGGTACGCACCCTGTTGATGGTTTTAATCACCTGGATGGCGTATCAGGTGCTCTCCGGGAGGGAGGTTGGTGGTCTCTCGTATAGCTCGGGTCGGCGGTCGGAGAAAACAGATAAGTGACCACGCACCCGCGCTAGTTGATCGAAGTCCAGTTCACAGGAAAGGATGGCTTCAGCGGTGGTTGAGGCTTGCAGCAAAATCTCCCCCCAGGGTGAAATCACCAATGAGCAGCCACCGTAAGAGGCCAATCCGGAAGGTCCGACGGTGTTAACCGCAGCAACGAACGCCTGGTTCTCAATGGCCCGGGCGCGCAGCAATCCCTGCCAGTGATCGAGGCGGCTGGCAGGCCATTCCGCACAAATCAGAAAGAGGTTTACGCCATGCAAGGCGTAGGCGCGGTAAAGCTCCGGGAAGCGCAGGTCATAACAAATGCTGAGACCAGCCTGGAAAGGCCCAAGGGGCGTGTTGATCAATTGATTGCCGGCTTTCAAATACTGATGTTCATCCATCAGGCGAAAGAGATGCGTTTTGCGATATGCCACAGGAGTGGCTGTGGGTTGAAGTAGAGTAAAAGTGTTGTAAAAATTCTGACCTTCAGCTTCGAGGAGAGAACCACCGATGGAAAGTTGGTTCTGATGGCTGAAGGCGGAAAGTTCCTCCAGAATGGCGGGCGAAGACACTGCCGCAAGATGGGCCTTTGGCAGGTCGTATCCACTGGACCATAACTCCGGGAGCAGGGCAAGGTCGCTCCCCTGGTGGACGGCTTCCCCCAAAGCCTGGCGGGCGCGGGCCAGGTTATGTCTAACTTCCCCTGCTTGAAGGTTAATCTGGCAAAGTGTGATCTTCATCGGCTTGAATTATAATGGATACAAAACCTCGCCGGGAGAAAAATTTGTGAATCGTCGTCGTCAAAATTCAACCCTGATCGCAGCCGGGGTGTTGTTGCTGGTTCTCGCCGGGCTGGTCGGATTAACCCTGGGAAATCTGAGGTATGTGCAGGCGAACCCGGGGGGCAACGATTTCCTGGTGCATTGGACGGGAACACGGGTCTTCCTGACGGAAGGCATCAGCCCATACAGTGACGAGGCAGCTGTGCGAATCCAAACCGCGGCCTACGGAAGGCCAGCGCAAGCGGGTGAGCATGAGTTGCGCTTCGCTTATCCCTTATATTCCATCGCCTTCTTTTTCCCATTTGCTTTCATAAAAGATTTCGCAGTTGCTCGCGCAGTCTGGATGACGGTGCTG
>CALESS010000554.1 GCA_937907495.1 uncultured Anaerolineaceae bacterium | reverse complement strand
GATCCCTCTGCCGATATGGACGATGACGATACCGACAGCGATGTCCCCTTCTAGGAGAATGGCAATGGCAGATACCACCCTCATACGCTCGCACTTTCCCGCACTCGATCGCCCGGCGATCTTTCTGGATAACCCCGGTGGCACGCAAATCGCCCGCCAAAGCCTGGATGCCATCTCCGCCTACCTGGTGGAGTGCAATGCCAACCACGGCGGAGAATTTGCCAGCAGCCGCCAATCGGATGCCCGGGTGGACGAAGCCCGCGCCGCCATGGCTGATTTTCTCAACGCCTCCCGGCCGGAAGAAATCGTCTTTGGCGCAAACATGACCACCCTGACCTTCAGCATCAGCCGGGCGCTGGCCCGGACTTTTAACCCCGGCGAAACGCTGGTGGTGACCCATCTGGATCATGATGCCAACGTTTCCCCCTGGCTGCAAGTGGCCGAGGATCGCGGCCTGAAGGTGCGCTGGGTGGAGTTCAACCCCGAAGATTGCACGCTGGACCTGGAAAGCCTGAAGGAAGCCCTGAAAGACAACCCGCGCCTGGTGGCGGTGGGGTATGCTTCCAACGCCGTGGGCACCATCAACCCGCTGGCGGAGATCATCCGCCTGGCTCATGAAGCCGGGGCGCTGGTGTATGTGGATGCGGTACAATATGCCCCGCACGGCCCGATTGATGTGCAGGCCCTGGATTGCGATTTTTTGGTTTGCTCGGCCTACAAGTTCTTTGGCCCGCACCTGGGTGCACTCTACGGACGCTACGACCTGCTGTTGGGCCTGCGGGCTTATAAGGTGCGCCCTGCCCCCGCCCTGCCGGCGGGCAAGTTCGAGACGGGCACCGGAAATTTTGAACATATCTGCGGCCTGCACGGCGCCTTGCAGCATTTTGAATGGTTCGGGGAAACCTTTGGCACCCCCTATGCCGAGGATTTGCGGCTGCGTTACAGTGGGCGGCGCCTGCTCTACAAACAGGCCATGACCGCCCTGCAGATGCACGAAGTCGAGCTGAGCCAGGCGCTCATCGCCGCCCTGGGCAGCATCCCGGGGTTGAAACCCTACGGCATCATGAACCCGTTGCGAACCCTGGAGCGTGTGCCGACCTTCTCCTTCACCCTGGAGGGCAAAACTCCACAGGCGGTCGCTTCTGCCCTGGGAGATGCCGGGATTTACGTCTGGAATGGTAATTTTTATGCCCTGGAGGTCACCACCAGCCTGGGGCTGGAAGCCAGCGGCGGATTGGTGCGCGTCGGCGCGACCCACTACAACACCCTGGAAGAAGTGGAACGGCTGCGGGAAGCGTTATTGCAGCTTTGATTGGTTCAGCCTTCAGCCCGTTGAAATCCAGCGGGGTGTTTTTTTATCCCCCCATCCCATCGGTTTGTAAAATTGCATATTCGAAGGTATCCAACCAGATTGGCTCGCCCTTCGCATCGCGCTGGAAGAAGATGTTCTGCCGGAAGTACCCCTCCCGCTGCATACCGATCTTCTCCATCACCCGCCACGAGGCGGTGTTTTCAGGGTTGCAATGTGCCACCACCCGGTGGATGCTCCAGTGGGCAAAACCGTAGCCAACCAGGGCAGCCGCGGCTTCCGTGGCATACCCGCGGTTTTGGAAATCTGGATTAAAGATGTAACCCAACTCCCAGGTCAGCAGCTCCAGGGGTTCAATTTGTGAAAAATAGAGGTGGCCCACCAGTTGATCGCTGTCATTTAAAGCCACGGCCCAAAAATCTGGGCCAAGGGCGCGCTGATGGGCCATTTGCCGGGCTTCGGCAAGCGTTACCGGCTCCCCCGGCTCAAAGCGGTAGATGAGCGGGTTGGAAAGGTAGGCATACAGGGCCGGGGCATCTTCTTCCCGAAATTTGCGAATGAGCAGCCTGGGGGTAGAAATCAAATTCATCTCCGCACCGTGCGGTGGATTTTTCAACAATCCGGGGAGAGTTAACCTTTCAACAGGCGGGGCAGGTCGCCCATCACTTCCAGCCCGGCATGCCGGCCCTCACCCTCAAAAATCAGCGCTCCCTGCACTGTTTCCAGCCGCACCTGGATCGAGGCATTGAGCGTTTCCAGCACCCGCTGGCCCATATCCACCCGGGTGGGTCCGCGCAAGGGGCTGCCCTGCGCCCGGCGGGCGGTGAGTGCCAGGCGGAAGCGGGCATCCCGCAGCACCCACTCCACCCGGTCCTCCAGGATCTCCAACGATTCGAGGCGCGCCCCGGTGTAGGTGGCAAAGCGGTATAACTTACCGTCCAGCCACAGACCGACGATGAAACCGCGGAAAGCGCTGCCCAGCCAGGGGATGATGGCGACCGAGGCGGTGATGCAGGCGCGCTGCCCGGAGAAGTGATTGGTCTGAAACCAGACCCAGCCCGCCGGGAAAGATTTTCCCCAGTCCTTCTCGATGTAACCGCGGCCGCCGCTGAAGTCCATTGCCACGCCGTTCAAGGTGAGCGAACCCTCCAACGGATGGTCAAAGCTCAACACACCGTGATAACACTCCATGCGCGGCACCCAGGCAAACCAGCCCATGATCCCGGGGGAGAGCAGTGTCACCGGCCAGGGTTGAAGCTCGCCCAGGCGCACCTCCCCGCTGAGATGACCTTCGGGGCGCTCGATGTTCAATGAAAGGCTGCGGTCATCAAACAGGTTCCCGCCGAGATTCAAGCCAAACCGGTTGCGTTCCGCCTGGAAGTCTGGCAGCGGAAAAGCGTGATAATCCACCCGCCCGGAGACGCCCTCCAACACCTGGATGAAGGAGTGACCATTTTTGCCGAGGATGATCCCCGGAATGATGGCAACCTTGTGCTTTTCGTCTGCGCTGACCAGCTTGAAATACCAGCCCTCAAAAAAAGGTGGCTTTTTGTTGAAGCCATGATAGATGGCGGGGTTTAGGGTGGAATGGAGAGACAAGGGGTTTTCCTTCAATACTAGTAAGAGCTAATCAATTGCTACGATTATAGCGATTGGAGTGGGCAGAATC
>CALESS010000553.1 GCA_937907495.1 uncultured Anaerolineaceae bacterium | reverse complement strand
GGGATCGCGGGATCGCATGAGAGCGCCGATCAGGCCAAGGCCAACCGGCGGGTGCGCCATTTTGGCAATTTCCTCTGGCTGCATGCCAAGAGTGATGAAGTTCTCCAGCTCGCCTTGTTCATCCAAAACCCCCACCGCGGCATAGCGGGCAGCCGCTTGCGAACGGGCAATGGCAGCAATCCGTTCTAATAACGACTCCAGCGAAACATCCTGCACCAATTCCAGGGAGGCCTGGTGCAGTGCTGCCAGCCGCTCTTCCAATTGCTCACGGGTCAACGATACAAGGCTCATAGGTGAGCTTTATTTTACTCGAAATTGTCGGAATTCCCTAACCGTAATGCTTTATTTCATTGATCCTGTCAATGATTCGAGGAATTTACTTCATCGAGAGAGAGAATTTTATTCTGCACAAAAATCATTTACAGTTTTTCCTTCGTCCCCTCCCCCTTGCCCGCCAACTGCAAACCAAACAAGACCAAAATCGGCGCCAGCAGGCCGGCGGAGGTGAGCAAGCCGCTTTGGATGGAGGCCTGCCGGGCGATGAGACCCACAAATGGCCCGCCTGCAATCTGCCCGATGGCATCCACCTGGCTGGACATTGAAATCACGGTTGCCCGCACCGAAGGATCGAGCCGGTGATTGACCCAGGCCGTATAGAGCGGGTCATTGATATTACGCAGGATGCTGATGACCAATACCAGCGCCACCGTCAGACCAAACCAACGCCCCAGGGCAAAAGCCGTAAGGCAAATGATAATCCCCGCTGAATTCAGCGCCATCAGGCCCACCAGCCGGCGCGTTTTTCCAAGGTCCAGGCGCCGTCGTACCAGTTCGGCAGCCCCGGCGTTCAACAACATACTGGCTGTGCGGATGATGGCAAACCAGGTAACGGATTTCAATCCGCCCAGCTCCGGCAGACTGAAACGCTCGAGGATATGCGCCACCCACATCCGATCATAACCTTCGCTGTACAGGCCGAAGAAAAAGCCGATCAGCAGGATGGAAACCAGGGCGGGACGCACTTTGAGCATACGCGCCCCGCTGCGGAAGGTAGACCACATCCGCTGGAATGTGGTGCGCTCCCCGCTTGGGGTGGGTTTGAAGCCCATTTCGGGCATCTTCCAGAACAGGTAAGCCCCCAACACGAAGAACATGCCCCCGCCGGAAAGGATGGGAACCTGGAGGGCGATATTTCCCAGGCCTGCGGCGATCAGCGTTCCTGTGAGCGCCCCCAGGCTGCCCACCTGCATGCCGCGCAGAAAGGCCGGGGCGGCGTTTTCCTCACCAATTTCGTCACTGATCCAGGCTTGCAATGCCCCGCTGGTAAAGGTGAAACCCACACCCCAGAGCAATTGCACCAGCAGCACAGGCCAAAAGTACGGCAATAACCCCAAAAGGGTGAAGCCTGCCCCGATCAGGAATACGCCAATAATCACCGAGAGCCGCCGGCTGTATAAATCTGCCACAATTCCGGTGGGAATCTCAAACAGGAAGACGGAAACCTCCAGCGAGGTGCCCACCAGCACCAACTGCAGCGGATCCAACCCGGCCACCGTCACCAGGTACACGCTGCTGAAGGTGAATACCAGCGAATAGGCCACCTCTTTCAAGAAGTTGTAGGTCAGGAAAACCCGGTAAGCCTGTTGTTGGTTCGCGGTTGTGAGCGCCAATCAGGCCATCCCCAGCAAGGCAGCCAAAATTCCCCCAGCCAGGGTGCAGGCGGTATTGACCCAATCATTGCCCAGCCAACCCACCCCGCGCACCAGCCGGGTTTGTGCGCCGCAGGTATGGACGGGGTGGCGCTCCGTTTCCTTACGGCAGGCCGGACAAAAATAGATGGCCTGCAGGGTCGCTCCCAGGTACGAATCCACCAGGCTGCCCACCAAACCCGCCAGGCCAATGCCCGCGACCAGGAACCAGTTGACCATGGGTTGCGGCCAAAAGGCAGCCGCCAGCAAAGCGATCA